>NZ_JBSPUF010000012.1:0-149432 GCF_056861425.1 Stenotrophomonas sp. 21LCFQ19
GCAACGTTTCGCTTGCATTAAAACAATTGAATCATTGCTTGATTAAACGTCTGCAAGATGGACAGTCATCCATTCCTGCAGGCGTCCTCACAAGATACCTGCGCATACTTTCAAAGAACTTCGAATCGGGCCTCAGCGCCTTCTTCGTAGGCTGCGACGTTTCCGTCGTAGCGAGCCGCCCATTATAGCCGGCTTTTCTGCTTCGTCAACACCTCATTTCGAGGCGGTGACTTCAAGCTTTCCTTCCGCTTGCGCCTCTTGCGAGGCCCCTGCGTCGGGGGAGGAGAAGTATGTGCTTCTTTGCGGGGTTTGTGAAGGGGGTGTTGGATGTTTTTTCCAACTTTCGTTCATTGGGCCACTGGAGAAGCTGGGAGTGCTTTGCTTGCACCTTATTAGTGTGCGGAAGCAAAGCATTCCCGAGGTGCTGATTGGCTTCAGGGCAGCACCAAGGAAACCGGCTTCGCCGCACCCTCTCCCCAACCCCTCTCCCGGAGGGAGAGGGGCTTCAAGCATCAGGCGCTTGCTACCAGCAGGACGCGGGCGAAGGTGCGCTTGCCTACCTGCAGCAGGCCTTCGAAGCCGGGCTGCAATACGGTCTGGGCGTCTTCGACTACCTCGCCGTCCACCTTTACCGCACGCTCCTTGAGCTTGCGTGAGGCTTCGGAGTTGCTGGGGGTCAGGCCGGCAGCGGTCAGCAGCGCGCCGATACGCAGGCCTTCGGCCGGGATCGCAACTTCCTGCAGTGGCAGCTGGGTGATGTCGCCCTGCCCGGTTACCGCGGCATTCCAGCCGGTGATGGCCTGCTCGGCAGCAGCGGCGTCGTGGAAGCGGGTGGCCAGCTCGCGCGCCAGGCGCAGCTTGATCTCGCGCGGGTTGATGCTGCCCGCCTCGACGTCGGCGCGCAGCTGCTTGGCCTCATCAATCGAGATATCGAAGCTGAGCAGGTCGATCCAGCGCCACATCAAGGTGTCGTCCACCTTCATGGTCTTGGTGACGATGTCGATCGCCGGTTCACTGATACCAATGTAGTTACCCAGCGACTTGGACATCTTGTTGACGCCGTCCAGGCCTTCCAGCAACGGCATGGTCAGCACGATCTGCGGCTTCTGGCCGTGGTGCTCCTGCAGGCCGCGCCCCATCAGCAGGTTGAACTTCTGGTCGGTACCGCCGAGCTCGACGTCCGCCTCCAGCGCCACCGAGTCGTAGCCCTGCACCAGCGGGTAGAGGAATTCGTGGATGGCGATGGACTGCTGGGCGGCATAACGCTTGGCGAAATCGTCGCGCTCGAGCATGCGGGCGACGGTGTGCTGGCCGGCCAGGCGGATCATGTCGGCCGCGCTCATCTTGCCGAACCACTCGGAATTGAAGCGGACTTCGGTCTTCTCGCGGTCCAGCACCTTGAACACCTGCTCTTCATAGGTGCGCGCATTGGCCAGCACGTCTTCCTTGCTGAGCGGCTTGCGGGTCAGGCTCTTGCCGGACGGGTCGCCGATCATGCCGGTGAAGTCGCCGATCAGGAAAATGACCTGATGGCCGAGGTCCTGGAACTGGCGCAGCTTGTTCAGCAATACGGTGTGGCCGAGGTGCAGGTCCGGTGCGGTGGGGTCGAAGCCGGCCTTCACGCGCAGTGGGCGGCCGCTTTCCAGACGCTGGCGCAGTTCTTCCACTTTGAGGATTTCATCGGCTCCGCGACCGATCAGGGCAAGGGCTTCATCAATCGAGGACACGCTAAAACTCCCGACTTCGCAGTCAAAAACATGAATGGTGTTAAGTACAAGTTAACCACGTTAACCGATTGAAAAGCCATGCGGCTCAATGGTTTGACGCGGTATTGATAGGTGTCTATGTTACCTGCGTTTGGGCCCGCGATCCGGGTCGACCAGAGAACCGACCGATGTCCCAACCCGATCATGGCTCCGCGCGCAAACAGCGCTTCCAGGAAAGACTCCACGTCCTGCACGACAACGCCCTGCATCGGAAGTTGAAGGAACATCTGCCCGCCGCGTTCAACGAACGCTGGAACCGGCGGCATTGGATCCACGCCAGCCTGTTCGTCACCATCGGTGCACTGGCGGCCACGATCGTCCCCGGTTTTTCCAATTCCATTGACAGCAACCTGCCGTCGTCGCATTCCACGCTTGCCCTGCCCCTGCCGCCGCTGTCACTGGCGCGGCGCGGCGAAACCCCCGGCGACAGCTGGCAGATCCAGCGGGTGGAGCGCGGCCAGACCCTGAGTGACCTGTTCGAAGCCGCCGGCGTACCGGCGACCACCATGCAGAAGGTGCTGGACCATCCGGGCACCCGCGAGGTGTTGACCAAGCTGCGCCCGGGCGCGGAAATCGCCTTCGACCTGCCGGTCAACGGCAGCCTGCGCAGCATCCGCTTCGACCGCGATGGCAATCACCGCGTGGAGCTGACCCTGCAGGGCGACCAGATCAGCGAAAAGGTCAGCGAGCGGGCAACCAGCACCCGTACCGTGGTGGCCAGCGGCGAGATCACCAGTTCGCTGTACAACGCCGCCCGCAAGGCTGGCTTGTCGCCGTCGGCCATCGCCACGATGACCGATGAGATATTCAAGTACGACATCGACTTCTCCAAGGACCTGCAGCCGGGCGACCGTTTCAGCGTGGTGCTCGACGAAACCTGGCGCGAAGGCGAGCGCATCGACACCAGCAAGATCCTGGCGGCGACCTTCCGGACCGGCGGCAAGACCTATACCGGCTTCCGTTTTGATCGCGCCGGCAAGTCCGAATACTTCGACCTCAATGGACGTTCGTTGAAGAAGAGCTTCATCCGTTCGCCGATCCAGTTCGCGCGCCTGAGCTCGAACTACGGCACCCGCCGCCATCCCATCCTCGGCACCATGCGCACCCACAAGGGCGTGGATTACGCCGCACGCACCGGCACCCCGATCATGGCCGCCGGCGACGCCCGCGTGCAGTTCGCCGGCACCCAGCGCGGGTACGGCAATGTGGTGATCCTCGACCACGGCAGCGGTCACACCACGCTGTACGGGCATATGTCGCGTCTGGGCCCCTACCGTGCCGGCCAGCGCGTGAACCAGGGCCAGGTGATCGGCTACGTGGGTTCCACCGGCATGTCGACCGGTCCGCACCTGCATTACGAATTCCGCGTCAACGGCGTGCACCGCAACCCGCTGTCGGTGACGATGCCGCCGCCGCAGCCGCTGCAGGGCGCCGACCTGGCCGCCTTCCGTGCACAGACCGCACCGGCGATGGCACGCATCCAGGGTATGGAAGAACTGATCTACGCCGATGCCGGTGACAGCAGGAAGCCGGCGGCAACGCAGACTGCCGCTGCCGCACCGGCAGCAGGCGGCAAGCGCGGCTGAGCCAGCGCAACACCGTTGACGATCCGGGCAGGGAGCTTGAAGCTTCCCTGCCCGTTTCTTTTTAGCGACCGCCATGACCTCTGTTGATCCGCAGCTGCCGCTGTTTCTTGGCCTGATGTCCGGCACCAGCGCCGACGGCATCGATGCGGCGCTGGTGCAGTTTCCGCAGAGCGGTGGATGCCGCTTCGTGCACGGCCATACCCATGCCTGGGACGGCGCGACCCGCGATGCCCTGATCGCGCTGGGCCAAGGCAGCGAGCCCGCATCGATGGATGCACTGGGGCAGCTGGATGCCAGTGTTGGCATCGCCTTCGCCGTTGCCGCCAACCAGCTGCTGGAAGATGCCGGCGTGCGCCGCGAGCAGGTGCGGGCAATCGGCTCGCACGGCCAGACCATCCGTCATCGGCCGCTGAGCACTCCGGCGTTCACCTGGCAGATCGGCGATGCCAACCGTATTGCCGAGCTGACCGGTATCACCACCGTTGCCGATTTCCGCCGCCGCGATGTGGCTGCTGGCGGGCATGGCGCACCGCTGATGCCGGCCTTCCATCTGGCGATGCTGGGCAGTGCCGACGAAGATCGCGCGGTGCTCAACCTCGGTGGCATCGCCAACCTGAGCCTGATTGCCCGCGACGGTAGCATCCGCGGTTTTGATACCGGCCCGGCCAATGCCTTGCTGGATGGCTGGTGCCAGCGCCATCTTGGTCACGCGTTCGATGCCGATGGTGCATTTGCTGCCAGTGGCCGTGTGGATGAAGCATTGTTGGGTCGGCTGCTGGCCGAGCCTTGGTTTGCCTTGCCGCCGCCGAAGAGCACCGGTCGCGAGCAGTTCCATCTGGAATGGGTGGAGGCGCAGCTGGGCGTGAATGCATTGGCACCTGCGGATGTGCAGGCGACGCTGCTGGAGCTGACCGCAGCCACGGTGGCCGAGGCGTTGCTGGCACAGCTGCCGGCGGCGCGGCGCGTGCTGGTCTGCGGCGGTGGGGTGCGAAATCCGCAGTTGCTGTCACGGTTGCAGGCACGGCTGCCAGGCGTGCTGATCGGCTCCAGTGCCGAACACGGACTGGATCCCGATTACATGGAGGCGATGGGCTTTGCGTGGTTGGCGCAGGAAACCCTGGCGGGGCGGCCGGGCAATCTGCCCAGCGTCAGCGGTGCGCGCGGGCCGAGGATTCTGGGCGCAATTCATCTGGCATGAGCCCCGGGGTTGTAGGAGCGGCGTAAGCCGCGAAGCCACTGGTCGGCCCGGTTGCGGAAATGCCCGGCAATCCGGGCATTCTGTATGCACGTCGCGTGGACGCAGGGTCAGCTTCGCGGCTTACGCCGCTCCTACAGGCATTTCAGGCATTGCCTGGAAGGCTTCAGCCGAGCATGGCTCGGCTCTACAGTACTCAGATGTCGCTGCCGGTCGGCAGCGCCTGCAGGGCCTTGATCGCTTCGGACAGGACATCCACTTCAGGCTCTTCGAAGCCGCCACGTACGTGGTGTTCGCTGGTGAACAAGCCTTGTTCCAGCAAAGCCAGGCAGGTTTCCTCGCGGGTCCAGCCGCGCGCCACCGACAGGCGGCGGATGCGCTCCATCAGCAGCGGATCGATATCACGCAGAGTCACGTCAGCCATGTGCACCACACTACTGTCGGCGAAGCCCCCCGGCGGCATCATCAACGACACCGCCGGAGGATTCAATCAGCGCGCGGGATCAACCAGCGCGCGACAGCTGGGTAGTGGCATCGACCTCGCGCCGCAGCCACCATGCCATCAGCAGGCCCGGCAGGCCCACCACCACCGATACCAGGAAGAAAATCTGCCAGCCGTAGGCGTCGGCCAACACCCCCGCAAACGGCCCGACAAACACCCGCCCCAAGGTCGCAAATGCCGATAGCAAAGCGTAGTGGGTAGCCGAGAAACGCGTCCCGCACAGACCACTGAGCAGGGCAACAAACGCGGCCGTGCCCATGCCACCGGCGAAGTTGTCCAGGCTCAATGCAAACAGCAGCAGGCCATCCATCGGCGTAGGCTGGTCCAGGTGGACGATCAACAGGTTGAACGCCGGCACCTCAACCGTGCCCCAGGCCCCTGCTCCTTCCCGCGCCAGCAGGTAGAAGCCGAGGTTGGAGACCAGCTGCAGCACGCCAAAGCCGATCACCGCGGTCGACAGGCGCAGACGCAGCAGGAAGAAGCCGCCGACGATGGCGCCCACAATCGTCATCAGCAGGCCGATGGTCTTGTTGGCCAGCCCCACTTCAGCCTGGCTGAAACCCATGCCCTTGAGCAGGAACGGGGTGGACAGGCTCAACGCGAACGCATCGCCCACCTTGTACAGCACCACCAAGGCCAGGAATGCCCCCGCGCCACGCATGCCGAAATAACTGCGCAGCGATGCGTTGAGTGTCTCGAACCGCACCCAACGGGTAACGCCCAGCCCCAACACCATGGCCGCGGCGATCTGGGTGACAACGAACACCAGCCGCACCCAGCGGTCGGTGCTGTCCGGATCAAGCCCGAACAACACCAGCGCCTGGTGGGCCAGCCATGCCCCCAGCGCCACGCCGGCGACCAGCGCCAGGAAACCACGCAGCTCACCGCCGGCCTTGGAGACCGGTGCCTTGAAGCGCTCCGGCAGCTGCGGCATCAACAGCAGGGCCAATACGCCCACTGCCACCGACAGGCCGGCCATCACCCGGTAGACCTGCGGCCAGCTCTGCCACTGCTCGGCCCAGATAAGGGTGATGCCGCCAGAAAGAACCATCGCCAGACGATAGCCAAGGACGGTAAGCGAACCGCCCAGGCCGCGCTCGGCCGGCGCCAGCAGATCGGTGCGATAGGCATCGATCACCACATCCAGCGTCGCCGACAAGCAGGCCACCAGCACCGCCACCGACGCGAACAACGCCAGGTTGCGCGATGGCGACAGCGTGCTCATGAAGGTCAACGCCACGCCAAGCGCGAACAGCATCAGTACGATCCAGCCGCGCCTGCGCCCGAGTAGTGGCAGGTCGAAGCGGTCGATCAGCGGCGCCCACAGGAACTTGAAGGTGTACGGGATACCGATCAGTGACAGGAAGCCGAGCGTGACCAGGTCCAGCCCGTCCACGGTCAGCCAGGCCTGCATCGCGCCGCCGGTCAGCGCCAACGGCAGGCCGGAGGCAAAACCGAGCAGCAGGATCACGAACAACCGGCGCAGGCGTTGCAGCCCGGCCGGCGGGGCTTCCACTACCGCTTCACTCACAGGTCGTAGTCCACGGTGAACGGGGCGTGGTCGGAGAAACGCTGGCCGGTATAGATCGAGCTGCCACGCAGGCGATCACGCAGGCCGGGGGTGACGAACTGGTAGTCGATGCGCCAACCGACGTCGTTGGCGCGGGCCGCGCCGCGGTTGCTCCACCAGGTGTAGTCCTGGCCTTCCGGGTGCAGCGCGCGATAGGCATCGACCCAGCCGCGGCCGTTGGCCGTGTCGGTCAGCTCGGCCTGGTCGGCGCAGAAGCCGTTCATCCAGTCGCGCTCCTGCGGCAGGCAGCCGGAGTTCTTCTGGTTGGATTTCCAGTTCTTGATGTCCAGCGCGCTGCGCACGATGTTCCAGTCGCCGCACAGCACGTAATCACGGCCGCTGGCCAGCCATTCGTCGAGGACCGGCTTCAACCATTCCATCACCTCGTACTTGAAGCCCTGGCGCAGCTCGCCCGAGGACCCGGAGGGGATATAGAACGAAACCACGCTGAGGTTGCCGAAGCGTGCCTCGATGTAGCGGCCTTCGTCATCGAACGGCGCCCAGCCCAGTGCCGTACGCACCTCGTCCGGCTCACGCCGGCTCCAGATACCTACGCCGCTATAGCCCTTCTTGGTGATGGCGTCGCGGTAGAAACAATGGTGGCCGTCCGGGCGGAACAGCGCGTCGGTCAGCTGCGACTCCTGCGCCTTGGTCTCCTGGATGCAGAGCACGTCGGCCTGCTGGGCCAGGAACCACTCGTTGAAGCCCTTGGTGGTGGCCGAACGGATGCCGTTGGCATTGAAGCTGGTAATACGCATGAAGGACCGCTGTTGGGAAAGCTCAAGACCGGCACAGCATACCGCCCGGACCGGGGCGGCCGACAAACCGGGCCTCAGCTTTCCCCTGACAGCAGCCCGGTTCGCTGCGGGGGCCCTGCCCCGACCCGCAGCGCAGCAATTGCAAGGGCCATGCTTTACCCTAGGAGCCTCAATAGACGATAAGACAGCGTATTTACATGAGTGACCACCGTTCCCGTTTCCTGCAGCTGGCGTTGAACGCCGACGCGCTGCGTTTTGGCCAGTTCACCCTCAAGTCTGGCCGGGTAAGCCCGTATTTCTTCAACGCCGGCCGTTTCGACACCGGCCTGGCACTGGCCCAACTGGGCAACTGCTACGCCGACGCCATCGATGCCGCCGGTATTGCCTTCGACCAGCTGTTCGGCCCGGCCTACAAGGGCATCCCCCTGGCTACCTCGATTGCCTGCGAGTTCTCGCACCGCGGCCGCAACCTGCCGTTGACCTTCAACCGCAAGGAAGCCAAGGACCACGGCGAAGGCGGCACCCTGATCGGCGCCGACATGGCCGGCAAGCGCATCCTGATCGTTGACGACGTGATCACCGCCGGTACTGCCATCCGCGAGGCCTTGGCCATCATCCGCGAGGCCAAGGGCATCCCGGCCGGCATCGTGGTGGCACTGGACCGCCAGGAGATCGCTTCGGAAGAAGACCGCCGTTCAGCCGCGCAGGCGGTGTCCGCGGAGACCGGTATTCCGGTGATCGCGGTGGCCAATCTGGCCGACCTGCTTGCATTCGCGTCCGGGAACCCGGAACTTGTTGGCTATCGCGAACCGTTGCTGGCCTACCGTGGCCACTACGGGAGCAATCCGACAGGCTGATAGCAGGGGGCTGCCATGGTGCCGAATCCGTCCAAAACCGCCGCTGCGTTGGTGCTGACGCTGGCAGCGCTGGCACTGCCGGCGCTGGCGCAGAACAAGCCAGCCGACACCGGCAAGAAGCTGTATTGCTGGGATGAAGGCGGCAAGCGCATCTGTTCGGACACCTTGCCACCGGAAGCGGTGAACAAGGCGCGCGAGGAATTCAACGCCCGTAGCGGCATCCGCGGTGCGGATGTGCAGCGCGCGCTCACCGCCGAAGAACGTGCCGACGCGGCCCTGGCCAAAGCCCAGGAAGAAGTGGACGCAGCGGCGGCTGATACGCGCAAGCGTACCGAGCAGGCGATGCTGTCCACGTACGCCACTGAAGATGATCTGCGCCGTGTGTTCAGTGAGCGCACGGCGATTGTCGACAACAACGTCAAGACCGCCATCTTCAACGTGACCAGCCTGCGTGGCGCCTTGGCCTCCCAGCTCGCCACGGCCGGCAACAGGGAGCTGGCCGGGCAGAAGGTGCCGGACAAGCAGGCCGGCGAGATCCGTCAGCGTCACAACGAGCTGTTGGCACAGCTGCGCCTGCAGACCGCGTTTGAGCAGCAGCGACAGGCGCTGGAAGTTGAAATTGCCGAGAGCCTGGCGCGGTATCGCGAGCTCAAGGGGATTGCTGCGCCGGCTTCGGCTGCAGCCGCTCCTACTTCCAGCGCAGAGCCAACCAAAGGCTGAGCGGCGCAGGCGGTAGTGCCGAGCCATGCTCGACAGGGCTCTCCCGGTAAATTGTCGGATTCAGAATGAAAGCGGCCTTCGGGCCGCTTTTTTTAAACTTTCAGTCAAAGGCTTCCCCTCATCCGCCCCTTCGGGGCACCTTCTCCCGCTCGCGGGAGAAGGGATTGACTCCCTGCGTCTGAAAGTCCGCGAGCTGCTGCAAGTCTACGAGCGCCTGAAAGTCAACGAGCAACAGCAGAGCCGGTCGCAAGCCATGGCCGCAATCCCTTCTCCCGTTTACGGGAGAAGGTGCCCGGAGGGCGGATGAGGGGCTCTTGGCTCCTGCGCTTGGCTCCTGCGCTTGGCCTTCCGGCTTCTGGCCTCTGCCACAGCGTCGCTCCCATCACAATCCCAGCCCCCCACCCCAAACCCCAAACCCCACTTTTTACGTGCCTTTTACGCCAGCCCCAGCCCGGCAGCGTCGATCGTTTACGCCCCCCGGGCGGACGATAGCGGCCTGATCGGGGTGATCAGACTTGTCGCTCGCGCCTGCCTGCCGCCCTACCCGTCCACCGACGCGTACTCCGGCAGCCCCGGCCGCGTCCTGATCCTGATTCGAGGTTTCCATGCCCGGCTGGCTTGCTCTGTTGTGCGGCGTAGTGGTGCTGATCGCCGCTGCCTACCTGTTGTACGCGGTCCTACGACCTGAGTCGTTCTGAGGAGCGCCATCGTGATTGAACCCATCCTCATCATTCTGGCCAGCCTGGCGCTGGCATGGCCGCTCGGCCTGTACCTGGCGCGGCTGATGCGCGGTACGCCGATGCGCATCGACGTCCTCTTCCATTGGGTCGAAAAACCGCTGTACCGCGTGCTCGGGGTTGATCCCAACCACTCCATGTCCTGGCGTGGCTATGTGGTCGCGTTCCTGATCAGCAACCTGGTGTTGGCGGTGCTGACCCAGGCGGTGTTCATGACCCAGGCCTGGTTGCCGTTGAACCCCGACAACATTCCCAACATGCGTTGGGACACCGCGCTGCACACCATGGTGTCTTTCCTGACCAACACCAACCAGCAGCACTACAGCGGCCAGGCGCAGCTGTCCTATTTCGCGCAGATGACCGGTATCACCGGCCTGCAGGTGATCACCCCGATGATGGGGCTGGCACTGGCAGTGGCAACGCTGCGTGCCTTGTTCATGAAGCCTGCCAGCAACGACACCGGCAATGTCCCCGTACGAGTCACCGTAGGCAACTACTACGCCGACGTGGTGCGCCTGTGCCTGCGCTTCCTGCTGCCGCTGTGCCTGGTGTGGACGCTGCTGCTGAACTGGCAGGGCGTGCCTTCCACGCTGGCCGCTGGCCCGCAGGCGACGCCGATCGATGCCAGTGCCGGCATGGACACGCAGAAGATCCCGCTCGGCCCGGTCGCGGCGATGGTCGCAGCCAAGCAGCTCGGCGCCAATGGCGGCGGCTGGTACGGCCCGAACAGCGCCTTCCCGCTGGAAAACCCGACGCCCTTGTCGAATGCACTGGAAATGATCGGCATCCTGCTGATCCCCATGGCCATCATCTGCATGCTCGGCAGCTTCACCGGCCGGCGTCGCTTTGGTGCGCTGGTGTTCGGCTGCATGCTGACCATGTCGATACTGTCCACCAGCGCCAGCCTGTGGCTGGAAGGCCACAGCGCCAGCGCCGCCAGTGCGTTGTTGATGGAAGGCAAGGAGGCCCGCTTCGGTGCCGATGGCACGGCGCTGTGGTCGTCCATCACCACCCAGGTGCAGAACGGTTCGGTCAACGGCATGCATGATTCGCTGAGCCCGCTCGGCGGCATGATGCCCATCGTCAACATGCTGATCAGTGCGATCTGGGGCGGTATCGGCTGCGGCATCCAGCAGTTCCTGGTCTATCTGATGATGGCGGTGTTCCTGGCCGGCTTGATGACCGGTCGTACACCCGAGCTGCTCGGCCGCAAGCTGGAAACACCGCAGGTACGTCTGCTCGCAGTGCTGGTGCTACTGCAGCCGATCACCCTGCTTGGCCTGACCGCGTTGACCCTGGCCATCCCCGGCCTGGCCGGCACCTCCAACCCCGGCTTCCATGGCATCAGCCAGGTGTTCTACGAGTTCACCTCGGCCTATGCCAACAACGGCTCCGGCTTTGAAGGGCTGGCTGACAACACCGTCTGGTGGAACCTGAGTTGCGCGCTGGTGTTGGCACTGGGTCGATTCCCGATCCTGATCATCCCGCTGGTCATCGCCACCCAGCTGGCCGCCAAGCGGCAGGTGCCGCAAAGCGCGGGCAGCCTGCAGATTGAAACCCCGACCTTCGCATTGACGCTTATCTGCGTGGTCATTGTCCTTACCGTGCTGCAGTTCCTGCCAGCGCTGGTGCTTGGCCCGGTGGCCGAACACCTGAGCCTGCTGGCCCTGCAGGGAGCCCCCTCACCGTGAACGCCCCCATGAACCGCTCCGCCTCTCCTGCGGCATCTTCTCCTGCGGCATCGCGCCGCCACGCCCTGCTCGATGCCACCGGCCTGCGCCGTGCGCTGCTCGACTCGGTCCGCAAACTGTCGCCGCTGCACCTGCTGCACAACCCGGTGATGGCGGTGGTGATGGCCGGCACCGTGCTGGCGCTGATCGTCACCCTCAGCGGCACCGCGCCGTTGGGCTTTGGCCTGGCCGTCACCGCGATCCTGCTGGTGACGGTGCTGTTCGGCAATTTCGCCGAAGCCGTGGCCGAGGCGCGTGGCCGTGGCCAGGCCGCGTCGCTGCGCCGTGCACGCCAGGACCTGGTCGCACGGCGTGTTTCCACGCCGTTGCAAGGTGCTGCCGAAAGCCGCGTCCCCGCTGCCGAGCTGCGCCCGGGTGAGTATGTGATCGTCAGTGCCGGCGAGTTCGTGCCGGCCGATGGCGAGATCGTGCGCGGCCTGGCCACCATCAACGAGGCAGCAGTGACCGGCGAATCCGCTCCAGTACTGCGCGAGGCCGACACCGACCGCTCCGGCGTGATCGGCGGCACCAAGGTGCTGTCCGACGAGATCGTGGTGCGGGTCAGTGCCGAACCGGGCCATAGCTTCCTCGACCGCATGATCGCGCTGGTGGAAGGCGCAAACCGGCAGAAGACGCCCAACGAGATCGCGTTGACCTTGTTGCTGGCGGCGATGTCGCTGACCTTCCTGGTGGTGGTGGCAACGCTGCCGGCGATTGCGGGCTTTGTCGGCGTCACGGTCGATCCGCTGCTGCTCATCGCCCTGCTGGTGTGCCTGATCCCGACCACCATCGGCGGCCTGCTGCCGGCCATCGGCATCGCCGGCATGAACCGTGCGTTGTCGGCCAATGTGCTGGCCAAATCCGGCAAGGCGGTGGAAGTGGCCGGCGACGTCGATGTGTTGTTACTCGACAAGACCGGCACCATCACCTACGGCGACCGCCAGGCAACCCACTTCCATCCACTGGCCGGTATCGACGCTGCGCAGCTGCGTGAAGCATCGCTGCTGTCGTCCTTGGCTGACCCGACACCCGAAGGTAAATCCATCGTCCGGCTGGCCCGCGAGCAGGGTTGCACCACCGCCGAGCCCGACCACGTTCATGCGGATCCCTCCGCAAAAGCCCGCACATCCATGTGCGGGGTCCTAAATTACCTCGCCTTCACCGCACAAACCCGCATGTCCGGCGTTGACCTGGACAATGGCCGCAGCATCCGCAAGGGTGCCGCCGATGCCATCACCGCACATGTGTTGGCGCTGGGCGGCAGCGTGCCAAACGAGCTGCAGGCGCGGGTGGATCAGGTTGCCCGTGGCGGTGCCACGCCGCTGGTGGTCAGCGAAGGAAAGCACGTACTCGGCGTGGTGGAGCTGGCCGACGTGGTCAAGCACGGCATGCGTGAGAAGTTCGCGCAGCTGCGGGCGATGGGTATCCGCACGGTGATGATCACCGGCGACAACCCGCTCACCGCCGCCGCCATCGCCGCCGAAGCCGGCGTTGATGACTACATCGCGCAGGCCCGGCCGGAAGACAAGCTGGCGCGCATCCGTGCCGAGCAGGCCGGTGGCCGTTTGGTCGCCATGGTCGGCGACGGCACCAACGACGCGCCGGCACTGGCCCAGGCCGATATTGGCCTGGCGATGAACTCCGGTACGCAGGCGGCCAAGGAGGCCGGCAACATGGTCGATCTGGATTCGGACCCCGCCAAACTGCTGGCAGTGGTGGAAGTAGGCAAGCAGCAGCTGATCACCCGCGGTGCGCTGACCACCTTCTCGCTGGCCAATGACGTCTCCAAGTACTTCGCGATCCTGCCGGCCCTGTTCGCCGCCAGCATCCCGTCGATGGCGGCCTTGAACGTGATGCAGCTGTCGAGCCCGCGCAATGCGGTGCTGGCAGCACTGATCTTCAATGCCTTGGTGATTCCGGCCCTGATTCCGCTGGCCCTGCGTGGTGTGCGCTTCCGTCCGGCCACCGCCACCGCGCTGCTGCGGCGGAACATGCTGGTGTACGGCCTGGGCGGCGTGCTGCTGCCGTTTGCGGCCATCAAGGTCATCGACCTCCTTCTTGTCCTGGTATTTGGCGCATGAACACCTCCAACACTTCCTCCCGTCGTGCCGGCAACCCGCTGTGGCGGCCGGCTATTGGTTTGTCATTGTTCGGTCTGCTCGGCACCGGCCTGGTCTATGCGGTGCTGGCGACCGGCATCTCCGGCTCGCTGTTCCCGGCGCAGGCCGACGGCAGCCTGATCCGCGATGCCGATGGACAGGTGCGTGGCTCGCTATATCTGGCACAGCCATTTGCTGGCGATGGCTATTTCCAGACCCGTCCTTCGGCCGCCAACTACGACCCGATGGCTGCGGCCGGCAGCAATATGGCGCGCAGCAATCCGGACCTGGTCAAGCGCGTCAGCGAAGCCACTGCTGCCGCCGCAGCGCGCGAGAAGATCGATCCGGCCACCGTGCCGGGCGATCTGGTCACGCAGTCGGCCAGCGGCTTGGATCCGGAGCTGTCGCCTGCTGCTGTACAGGTGCAGGTGGCGCGCGTGGCCGCTGCGCGCGGCTTGTCACCGGCACAGGTGCAAGCACTGGTTGATGCCCAAGTGCAGGACCGCCAATGGGGCATATTCGGACAGCCACGGATCAACGTGATTGCCCTCAACCGGGCCTTGGATCAGGCCGCGCATGCGCCGTGATGTCGGCCGCACCAGCAACAGCGCACAATCGCAGCCATGAACGACTCTCGTAGCCGCCAGGCTGATGCCTTGGCCGAGGCCCTGCAACGCGATGCCGGCGGCAAGCTGACCGTGTTCCTCGGCGCCGCACCAGGCGTAGGCAAGACCTTCAGCATGCTCACCCGCGCTCAGGAACAGCTGCGGCGTGGAGTGGATGTGGTGGCGGCCGTGGTTGAAACCCACGGCCGCAACGACACCGCCGCCCTGCTTGAGGGCTTGCCGCGCATTGCAATGTGCTCGGTCGAGTACCACGGCCATCAGCTGCAGGAGATGGATCTGGATGCGGTGCTGGCGCGCAAGCCGGCACTGGTACTTGTCGACGAGCTGGCCCATCGCAACGCCCCCGGCAGCCGTCACGAACGGCGCTGGCAGGACGTGATGGAACTTCTCGATGCCGGCATCGACGTATGGACCACGATCAACATCCAGCATCTGGAAAGCCTCAACGATGTGGTGATGCGCATCACCGGCGTGCGCGTCAGCGAGACCGTACCCGATGTCGTGTTCGACCGTCTGCACGACATCGTGCTGGTCGACCTGCCACCGCGCGAGCTGATCGAACGCCTGCAGCAGGGCAAGGTCTACGTCCCGGAACAGGCCGCGCAGGCACTGCAGGCATTCTTCTCCCCGGCCAACCTCACCGCCCTGCGCGAGCTGGCGATGCAGGAAGCCGCTGACCGCGTCGACAGCAGCCTGCGCGAGACCCGCGCCGCACGCGGCGAAGGCAATCTGCCGCTGCGTCGGCGCGTTGTGGTCGCCATCGACGGCGGCGGCCAGAGCGAATATCTGGTGCGGGTGGCGCGACGCATCGCCGAACGCCGCGATGCACCGTGGACAGTGGTGACCGTGCAGCACCGCCGCCACGACGAGGCCACCCGCCGCGAGATCGACGATGCGTTCGCACTGGCGCGGCGGTTGGGCGGCGATGCCGAGCTGCTGCACGGGCCGGGCATTGCCGATGCACTACTCGACTACGCCGCGCACAACGCGGTGTCGTCGCTGGTGCTCGGCCGCACCCGCGAGCGGCCGCTGGCGCGGCTGTTCAACCAGACCTTGACCCAGCAGCTGATCCAGCGCGGCGCGCACTACGAAATCACCATCATCAGCACGCCGCAGGCACGCGCCAACGCGCGTCGCTTCGGCCTGTCGCTGGCCCCGGACAGCTGGGGCAAGGATGCGATGACGGCGGTATTGGCCACCGCCGGCGCCTGCCTGGCCGCATGGCTGGGCGAGCACTGGATCGGCCTGAGCGATCTGGCGATGGTGTTCATCGTCGCGGTGGTGCTGGTGGCCGCGCGTACCCGCATGAGTGCAGCGGTGCTGGCAGCGACGCTGTGCTTCCTCGCCTACAACTTCTTCTTCATCGCACCACGCTTCACCTTTGCGATCAGCGCGCGGCAAGGCGTGATCACCGTCTTCCTGTTCCTCGCCGCCGCACTGGTTGCCGGCCGCTTGGCATCGCGCCTGCGCATGCAGGTGGTGGCGCTGCGTGCGGCCAATCGCCATGCCAATGTGCGGCAGACCTTGGGCCGGCAGCTTGTCGGTGCCACCGACAACGCCCAGGTCGCGCATGCTGGCCGCGTGGCCCTGGAGCAGGCGCTGGATGCACCGGCGTGGGTGCGGCTGGGTGATGACACCAGTACCAGTGGCACGGCAGCACCGGGCGATACCGATCTGGCGGCAGCCGATTGGGCACTGCGGCACGGGCAACCTGCCGGCCGTTTCACCGACACGCTGGCCGGCGCCGGCTGGTGGTTCCTGCCGTTGCTTGACGGCGAAGCGCACACAATCGGCGTGGCCGGCCTGCGCTTCGATCATCAACATCCACGCCTGGCCCCGGAACAGCGCCAGCTGGTGGAAGCGATGGCCGACGACATCGCCCAGGCCGCATTGCGCACACGGCTGGTCGTCGATCTGGAAACCGCGCACCTGCACAACGAAACCGAGCGCCTGCGCTCGGCCCTGTTGTCCTCGGTCTCGCACGACCTGCGCTCGCCGCTGGCAGCGATGATCGGCTCGGCCGACAGCCTGTCCAACTACGCCGATGCGATGGATGCCAACGACCGCCGCGCCCTGCTCGACACCATCGTGGTCGAGGGCGAGCGGCTGGACCGCTACATCCAGAACCTGCTCGACATGACCCGGCTCGGCCACGACGGGCTGAAGCTCAACCGTGACTGGATCGGCGTGGACGAGCTGATCGGCTCGGCCGCGCGACGCCTGCAGCGCTACCAACCAGACGTGCGCCTGCAGCTGGATATTCCAGCCGACATGGCACCGATCTGGGTGCACCCGGCGCTGGTCGAGCAGGCAGTGTTCAACGTGATGGAGAACGCCGCCAAGTTCTCGCCGCCCGGCGTGCCGGTGGAAGTGCGCGCGCGACAGCAGGCCAACGAGCTGCGTATCGAGGTGATCGACGCCGGCCCTGGCATTCCCGATGCCGAGCGCTCGCGCATCTTCGACATGTTCTACAGCGTGGAGCGTGGCGACCGCGGCCGCCAGGGCACCGGCTTGGGCCTGACCATCTGCCAGGGCATGATCGGCGCGCACGGTGGCAGCGTCGAAGCGCTGCCTGGACGCGACGGACGCGGTACCCTGATCCGCATGACCCTGCCCCTGCTCCAGCCGCACCCCGAGAGCCCGCGCGATGATGGCTGAAGCGCCGGCCATTCCGCCGCCGCGTGTGCTGGTGGTCGATGACGAAGTGCAGATCCGGCGCTTTCTGGATATTTCGCTGCGCGCGCAGGGCTATGCGGTGAGCCAGGCCACCAACGGCGCCGAGGGTCTGCAGCGGCTGGCCGAGGACGGCGCCGATCTGGTGGTGCTGGATATCGGCCTGCCCGACATGGAAGGCCACGATGTGCTGGCCGAGTTGCGGCAATGGAGCCAGGTGCCGGTGATCATGCTCAGCGTGCGCGCCGGCGAAGCGGAGAAGGTGCGCGCCCTGGACAACGGCGCCAATGACTACGTGACCAAGCCGTTCGGCACCCAGGAGTTGATGGCGCGGGTGCGTGCCTTGCTGCGTAGTCGCAGCACCGACAGCGAAGGCCAGGTGCCGGTGTTTGATGACGGCCGCCTGCATATCGACCTGTCACGCCGCGATGTGCGCGTAGATGGCGAAGCGATTGCACTGACCCGCAAGGAATACGCACTGTTGGCCTTGCTGTTGCGCAGTGCCGGGCGGGTGGTGACCCAGCCGCAGATCCTGCAGGAAATCTGGGGGCCGACACATCGGCATGACACGCACTACCTTCGCATCCTGGTGGGCCGGCTGCGGCACAAGCTGGGCGATTCGGCGCTGGAGTCGCGTTATCTGTTCACCGAACCGGGGGTTGGTCTGCGGTTTGGTGGGGCGTGATCGTTGTGGTGGTTGTGGGAGCGGCGTCAGCCGCGAAGCCATTGAAGCAACGGCCGCCAAGCAATCGGCGATTGCAGTCGCCTTGAAGCGGAAGGTGCAGTGGCTTCGCGGCTTACGCCGCTCCCACAACGCCAGGTCCTGTAGTGCCGAGCCATGCTCGGCATGGGCTTTATCGGTAATGCCTCTGCCGAGCATGGCTCGGCACTACCAAAAGCGGGTTTTACCGTGCTGGTAACGGAATGCTGTCGTCCTGGCCTTGCTCGCGCGCCGCCATCGTCGCGCCATCGCCGCTCACGCGCATCATCTGTAACGGCTGACCGTCGAGGCGGAACTCCAGTGCCGACTGCAGCCTATCCAGCGCCTGTACCTGCGTGCACAGCGAACGCGCGTGCTGCTCCAGGGCGGCAGCGCGCCCTTCCAGGCGTTGCTCCAGTTCGGCGTCGAGTTTGTCTGCGCGTGCATCCAGCTTGTCCTCGCCACCGGTGAATACCGCCCACAGCATGCTGCGGGCGATGGAGCCGCTCAGGCTCTCGGCGGCATCCTGCACGCGTGCTTCGAAGCCTTCATTGAAAAGGTCCTGGTCCCAGCGGCCGCGGCCGATGGTCTGTTCGACAAAGCGTTCGGCCTCCTTGCGCAACTTGCGCACTTTGCGGGAGTTGGCGTTGCCGGTGAGGCCTTCGTAAACCGAGTCCAACGTATCGAAGCTGATGCCAACGGACTCGGTGGCGATGCCGGTCACCGCCGGCATCAGCCGGCGCACGCCATTCTCCAGTGCGCGCAGCCGTTGTGCATCTTCCGCTGAGACCGTCTGCATCCGGTTGTCGATGCTCAGCTGGCCGTCATGGAACACGATCTCGCGCATCGGCAGCGTATCGCGACGCAACCAGATACCGCCGCCGTCGACCAGCACGTTGTAGTCGGTGGACACACCGCACTGGTCGGCAGACAGCTCCGGCGCCTTGACCGTGCCTGCCTGGGCGGCCAGCGGCAGCAGCAGGGCAAGCGAAGTGGCGATGGGCAGCAGGCGCATGGCGGCGAGCTCGTGGCAGGAGGATGCGGCCAGCTTGGCCGCTCGCGGCAAGGGCTGCGCCGGCCGGAAGTCACGTCCCGAAATTTCATCAGAAATTTACGTTATCAAGTCAGGTGGTTTTCCTACAAAAAAACTCTGCAAAAGGCTTGACTGCGCACGCCGTTCGAGCAGGCTCCGGTGTCCGGTCCGGGCGCCAGACAGTCCAAGCCTTGTGCCACAAGGCTTGGCAAAGAAATACTAGATTTGGTGTTGACCCTGTAATACACCCCCACTATCTTGTGCTCCGTCGGTTCTGGCGGAATTTTCCGTCGGATTAATAGGGAAGCCGGTGATGCCTTCAAGGCTAGTCCGGCACTGCCCCGCAGCGGTAATTGGGAACGACCCCGCCAACAGCACTGAGGCACAGGCCTTGGGAAGCGGCGGAGTAGGAGAAGGCCCCCGCCTTCCTGCCCATGAGTCCGAAGACCTGCCGACAGCCACGCGATGCACACCGCGTGGTGCCGGCTGCGGTGTCTTCGAGGGGAAGACGGCTGGTGACGTGGTGCCGTGGCTGCTGCCGACTCTTGGTCGTGCGCTGTCGCGGCTGCTGCGACGCCGTCCTTCCATGCTCGCTGCTCCGTACCGGCTCTGCTTCCTGCGCGGGCAGGAGCTGCGTGCATAACGTTTGCAAGGACACCATCGTCGTGACTGCCACTCATACTGACGTCGCTCCGGCTGAAGCCGGTTTTGAACTGACCCCGCCGCCGACCGCCACCGCCATGAGCGTGACCAAGCGCAATGGCAGCACCGAGCCGGTAGACCTCAACAAGATCGTCCGCGCCATCCAGCGTTGCTGCGAAGGCCTGCACGCGGTGGACCCGATGCGGGTGGCCACGCGCACCATCTCCGGCCTGTACAACGGCGCCAGCACCCAGGAACTGGACGAGCTGTCGATCCGTACCGCCGCCCTGCTGATCGGCGAAGAGCCCGAGTACGGCCGCCTGGCTGCACGCCTGCTGGCCAACTTCATCGGCAAGGAAGTCTCCGGCCAGGAAATCCATGCGTTCTCGCAGTCGGTTGGCCGTGGCCACGAAGTCGGCCTGATCAACGACCGCCTGCTCAACTTCGTGCAGGTCAATGCACGCAAGCTCAACGACGCGATCGATCCGTCCTATGACCTGAACTTCGATTACTTCGGCCTGCGCACCATGTATGACCGCTACCTGCTGCGGCATCCGCATTCGCGCAAGGTCATCGAAACCCCGCAGCAGTTCTTCCTGCGCATCGCCAGCGCGCTGAGCGAGGACGTGCCCGAAGCACTGGCGCTGTACCAGCGCCTGGGCAGCCTGGACTACCTGCCGTCCAGCCCGACCCTGTTCAATGCCGGCACCAGCCACGAGCAGCTGTCCTCGTGCTTCCTGCTGGACTCGCCGCAGGATTCGCTGGAATCCATCTACGACCGTTATGCCGACATCGCCCAGCTGTCCAAGTTCAGCGGCGGCATTGGCGTCAGCTATACCCGCGTGCGTTCGCGTGGCTCGCTGATCAAGTCCACCAACGGCCACTCCAACGGCATCGTGCCGTGGCTGAAGACGCTGGATTCCTCGGTGGCTGCGGTCAACCAGGGCGGCAAGCGCAAGGGCGCGGCCTGCGTCTACCTGGAAACCTGGCACGCCGACATCGAGGACTTCCTCGAACTGCGTGACAACGCCGGTGATGACGCGCGCCGCACGCACAACCTCAACCTGGCCAACTGGGTGCCGGACCTGTTCATGCAGCGCGTCGAGGCCGACCAGGAATGGTCGCTGTTCGATCCGCGCGTGGTGCCGGAGCTGACCGACCTGTTCGGCCCGGCCTTCGAGCAGGCCTATGTGCAGGCCGAAACCCAGGGCAAGGCACGCAAGACCGTGTCGGCACGCAAGCTGTATTCGCGGATGATGCGCACCTTGGCTGAGACCGGCAACGGCTGGATGACGTTCAAGGACAAGTGCAACCTGGCCAGCAACCAGACCCTGCGCGCCGGCAACGTGATCCACCTGTCCAACCTGTGCACCGAGATCCTGGAGATCACCTCCAACGACGAGACCGCGGTCTGCAACCTGGGCTCGATCAACCTCGGCAATCACCTCGACGCGCATGGCGACTTCGATTTCGAGAAGCTGGCCGAGACCGTGCGCCTGGCCGTGCGTCAGCTCGACCGCGTCATCGACCTGAACTTCTACCCGATCGAAACCGCACGCCGTGGCAACCTGCGCTGGCGCCCGGTCGGCCTGGGCTGCATGGGCCTGCAGGACGTGTTCTTCCGCAAGCGCCTGGCATTCGACTCCGCCGAAGCACGCACGCTGTCGACCAAGATCGCCGAGACCATCTATTTCCACGCGCTGGAAGTGTCCTGCGAACTGGCCCAGGAACGCGGCAAGCACCCGTCGTTCAATGACACACGCGCTGCTCACGGCGAGCTGCAGTTCGATGCCTGGAACGTGGTGCCGGACGACGTCGAGCGTTGGGACGCACTGCGTGAGCGCATCAAGCAGCACGGCCTGCGCAACTCGCTGATCATCGCGATCGCGCCGACCGCAACCATCGCTTCCATCGCCGGTTGCTACGAGTGCGTCGAGCCGCAGGTATCCAACCTGTTCAAGCGCGAGACCCTGTCCGGCGACTTCCTGCAGATCAACCGCCACTTGGTGGCCGAGCTGAAGCAGCTGGGCCTGTGGACACCGGAAGTGCGCGATGCGATCAAGCTGGCCGACGGTTCCATCCAGAGCTTGCAGCAGATCCCGGAAACCCTGCGCCACATCTACCGCACCGCATGGGAACTGCCGATGCGTTCGCTGATCGACATGGCCGCCGCGCGCGGTGCCTATATCGACCAGTCGGCCTCGCTCAACCTGTTCATGGAAAGCCCGAACATCGGCGCGATGTCGTCCATGTACATGTACGCCTGGAAGCAGGGCATCAAGACCACGTATTACCTGCGTTCGCGTCCGGCCACCAAGATCGCCAAGACCACGGTCAGCAGCTACACCCCGGTGGAAGCCGTGGCCTGCTCGCTGGAAAACCCGGAAGCCTGCGAAGCCTGCCAATAAGCACTGCATAAGCCCCTCTCCCGCAAGCGGGAGAGGGGTTGGGGTGAGGGCGCTTTGAAAGCAAGCAGACCCAACCCTTCAAGAACCAACCCTAATCCGCCCCTTCGGGGCATCCCCGCCTTCGCGGGGACAGGCTCTTCTCCCGCAGGGAGAAGGGAAAGGAGAAGCCCCCATGTCCAATGAATCCCGTCAAATGCTGCTCGATCCCGGTTTCGAGCTGACCCTGCGTCCGATGCGTTACCCGGACTTCTACGAGATGTACCGCAACGCGATCAAGAACACCTGGACGGTGGAGGAGATCAATTTCCAGATCGACATCACCGACCTGCACCAGAAGATGTCGCCGGCCGACCAGCACCTGATCCACCGCCTGGTTGCCTTCTTCGCCACCGGTGACTCGATCGTGTCGAACAACCTGGTACTGAACCTGTACCAGCACCTCAACGCACCGGAAGCGCGCATGTACCTGTCGCGCCAGCTGTACGAAGAAGCACTGCACGTGCAGTTCTACCTGACCCTGCTGGACAACTACCTGCCGGACCCGGAAGAGCGCTTCAAGGCCTTTGCCGCTGTGGAGAACATCGACTCGATCAAGAAGAAGGCGGCGTTCTGCTTCAAGTGGATCGATGCGCTGCAGGAAACCAAGCGCCTGGAAACCCGCGACGACCGCCGCCAGTTCCTGCTCAACCAGATCTGCTTCGCTGCCTGCATCGAAGGCTTGTTCTTCTTCGCCGCGTTTGCCTACGTGTACTACTTCCGTTCGCGCGGCCTGCTGCCGGGCCTGGCCTCGGGCACCAACTGGGTGTTCCGTGACGAGAGCTGCCACATGGAGTTTGCGTTCGAGTGCGTGCGCAAGATCCGCGCCGAAGAACCCGATCTGTTCGACGCGAAGATGGAGCAGGAGGTCTACCAGATGCTGGAAGAGGCCATCGACTGCGAAGTGCAGTTCGCCGAGGACGTGCTGTCCGGCGGCGTGGCGGGCATTTCCACCCGCGACATGCGCGAGTACCTGCAGCACTGCGCCGACAACCATTTCCTGAAGCTGGGCATGGCCAAGAAGTACAACGTGCGCAACCCGCTGCCGTTCATGGAGCTGCAGGACGTGCAGGAGCTGACCAACTTCTTCGAGCGCCGCGCTTCTGCCTACCAGGTCGGCGTGCAGGGTGAAGTGGCGTTTGATATGGCGTTCTGATCGACGCGCTCCCTTGCGCGAAGCGCGCTTGTCTCCCTCCCTTGCGCGAAGCGCAGGGGAGGGTTGGGGAGGGGTGCTTTGGGCTCTGCACGTAGCGCTCGATTGCAGCTTTTTTGCGGAAGCCACCGGCAACAGCAACAGCAAAGGCACCCCTCCCCAGCCCTCCCCTCGGCTGCGCCGAAGGGAGGGGGGTAGAGCGAAGTGCCGCGGCGTTGTTTCTCTCCCCATGCACAAGGCGCGGTGGAGCATGCTTGTCTCCCTCCCTTTCCCCGGAGGTGAAGGGGAGGGTTGGGGAGGGGGGCTTTGCAGGTTTCTGAGGCTTTATCAGCTTCGCGGCTCACGCCGCTCCTACAAAAGCTCCTGCAGCTGCGTACACAAGCTGCACAGCTTCGCGGGCGTATCATCTGCGCCAACTTACAGGTGATGCCTCCATGACCCCCATCGTCGAAACCAATCCGCCGGTCGAAGTCCGCATGGCGGAAATCGTGTTCCCCAACCACACCAACCATATGGGCACGCTGTTCGGTGGCCAGGCATTGGCGTGGATGGACAAGGCGGCCTTTCTTGCCGCCGCCCGTTATTCGCGTTGCACCGTGGTCACCGCACGCTCGGACCAGGTCGATTTCAAGCTGCCGATCCGCATCGGGCAGATGGTGGAAACCATCGGCCGGGTGGTCAAGGTTGGCCGCAGTTCGATGCATGTGGAAGTCGAACTGATCGCCGAGGACCTGCACAACGGCGAACGTGCGCTGTGCACCAAGGGCACCTTCGTGATGATCGCACTCGATGGCGAAGGTCATCCGACCACCGTGCCGACGCTGCCGACGCAGGCCTGAGCCGCACGGCGATGACCGCTTCATCGGCACAGACGGGGCGCTTGGCGCCAGCAGTGATCACCGAACTGCCGCAGTTCATCGCCGGCCATCGGCGCCTGTTCGTGGTCACCGGTGCCGGTTGCAGCACCGACTCCGGCATCCCCGACTATCGCGACCGCGATGGTCAATGGAAGCGCACGCCGCCGGTGACCTACCAGGCCTTCATGGGCGAGGAAGCAACCCGCAAGCGTTACTGGGCGCGCAGCCTGCTGGGCTGGCCACGCTTCGGCCAAGCGCTGCCCAATGGCACGCACCGTGCGCTGGCGGCGTTGGAAGCCGATGGTCGCATTGAGCTGCTGCTTACCCAGAACGTGGACTGCCTGCACCAGGCGGCGGGCAGCCAGACCGTGATCGACCTGCATGGTCGCCTGGACCAGGTGCGCTGCATGGGCTGTGAAGCACGCAGCTCGCGTGAGTTGCTGCAGCAACGCCTGCTGGATGTCAACCCGGGCTGGGACGTGCTGGAGGCGGGCATCGCGCCCGATGGTGATGCCGATCTGGAAGCCGATTTCTCTGCCTTCAGCGTGCCGGCCTGCGACGCATGTGGCGGCGTATTGAAGCCTGACGTGGTGTTCTTCGGCGAGAACGTGCCGCGTGAGCGGGTCGCGGCGGTGCATGAGCACCTGCAGCGTTCCGACGCGGTGCTGGTGCTGGGTTCGTCGCTGATGGTGTACTCGGGTTTCCGCTTCGTCGATGCCGCCGCCAAGGCCGGTTTGCCGATAGCTGCCGTCAATCTTGGCCGCACACGCGCCGATCACCTGCTGTCGTTGAAGGTTGAAATGCCCTGCGCGCAGGCACTTGCGTTCCTGTTGGACGGCATCAAGACGCAGTGATCCATCCCGCCGGTTGAATCAACGGCCCGTGCGGCGTGCAATGGGCGCCCCCACTGTTGATGGACGTCCCCCACGTGAGCCAGCTTTTCTCACCGTTGTCGCTAGGCCCGCTTTCCCTTTCCAACCGCGTCGTCATCGCGCCCATGTGCCAGTACTCGGCGCAGGATGGGCAGGCCACCGATTGGCACACGATCCACCTGGGTCAGCTGGCGCAGTCCGGCGCTGGCCTGTTGATCATCGAAGCCACTGCGGTCGAGCCACGTGCACGTATCAGCTGGGCCGATCTTGGCTTATGGGACGACGCTACCGAGGCGGCGCTGGGCAAGGTGCTGGCATCGACGCGACGCTGGTCGAGCATGCCGATCGGTGTGCAGCTGGCGCATGCCGGACGCAAGGCGTCCACTGCGCGCCCGTGGGACGGTGGTGGCGCGATCGCCCCGGGTCAGGAACACGGCTGGCAGGTGTTGGCGCCGTCGGCGCTGCCGTTCAAGGCCGGCGATCCCACGCCTGAAGCATTGGATGAGGCCGGCATCGATGCCGTGGTTGAAGACTTTGTTGCTGCCGCCAGGCGCGCGGTGCGGCTGGGTCTGGAGCTGATCGAGCTGCATGCCGCGCATGGTTATCTGCTGCACCAGTTCCTATCGCCGTTGAGCAACCAGCGCGACGATGCGTATGGCGGCTCGCTGGAAAACCGCATGCGCCTGCTGCTGCGGGTATTCGATGCGGTGCGCGCGGTGGTGCCGGCCAATGTGGCCTTGGGCGTGCGCATCTCCGCCACCGATTGGGTGGACGGCGGCTGGGATGTTGCCCAGAGCATTGAACTGGCCAAGGCGCTGGAAGCGCACGGCAACGACTTCCTGCATGTGTCCAGCGGTGGGCTGGATCCGCGCCAGCAGATTCCGGTCGAGCCCGGCTACCAGGTGCCGCAGGCCGCTGCGATCAAGGCTGAAATCGGCACGCCGGTGATCGCGGTGGGCCTGATCACCGAGCCGACGCATGCCGAGGAAATCCTCGTCGATGGCAAGGCCGATGCGATCGGCATCGCCCGCGGCATCCTCTACGACCCGCGTTGGCCGTGGCATGCGGCCGCGGCCTTGGGCGCACAGTTGACGGTGTCGCCGCAGTACCTGCGTTGCGAACCACATGAAGTGCGCGGTCTGTTCAAGCCCGCCAGGCAGGGCTGACGTTCGGCGGAGGCGCCAGCGGCTTGGCTGCTGGCGCTCAGGCGTGATCGATGTCGATGCGCCAGGCCGGCGGCAGGGCATCGAGGATGTGCTGCAGCAGCGAGCGGACTTTCGGGGTCAGGTCGCGGCGGTCGCTGACGCACAGGAACAGGCGCATCGGCTCCGGTGAGGCTCGCGTATCGCTGCTGGCCTCATCCTGGAACAAGGCCTGCAGTTCGCCGCGGGCCAGGTAGGGCGCGGCGACAAAGGCTGCCAGCCGGGTGATGCCGCCGCCGCGCGCCGCCATCGCCGCCAGTGCATCGATGTCGTCGCTGACCAGTGCCGGTTGCACTTCGGCATCGAAGCGCAGGCCATCGCGGACGAAGCCCCAACGCAGGTAGCGCCCATCCAGCGGGTAGCGGAACAACAGGCAGCGATGCTCGCGCAGCTCATCGGGCGAACGCGGCGTGCCGGCGATGGCCAGATAGGCCGGCGCGGCACAGAACACGAACGGCACCTGCGCGATGGGCCGTGCCACCAATCCCTCTTCCAACTGCGGTTCGATGCGGATGCTGACATCGACGCCCTCATGGGCGTGATCGACGCTGCGGTCGGCCAGCAGCAGCTCCATTTCCAGTCGTGGGTAGCGCTGTTGCAGGGCCGGCAGCAATGGCGCAAGCACATGCCGGCCAAACGCAGCGCTGCTGGCGATGCGCAGGCGGCCAGCCGGTATCGCGTCGGGATCGGTCACTGCTGCCTGGGCCCGCTGCAGGTCGCGCTCGATATGCCGCACCTGCGCCAGATACAGCGCGCCACGCTCGGTCAGGGCCAATTGGCGGGTGGTGCGGTTGAACAGGCGCACGCCCAGATGGGCTTCCAGACGGGCGATGTTCTGGCCCACCGCTGCCGCACTGATGCCCAGGGTGCGCGCGGCAGCGGCCAGGCTGCCGGCGTCGGCGGTGCGGATGAAACTGCGGATGGATTGGAGAATGTTCATGCCGGTTGGCATTTTCCGGGAGGATTGCAAAGTAAATCTTTATAAAGCCCCAAGCCGACGCGATCTAGCCGTCCCCCGGTTCGCCGACTATCGTGCCCGGCCCGCAGCGCCTGATTGCTGCCTGCCTGGATCCCGCTGGATGCTCGACCCCCGTCCCACCGCCGTTGCCCGCTGGAAATTGCATGCGCGCACCACGCCTGTTGTTTTCGCGTTCTTCATGGCCTCGATCATGGCCATGCTGATGTGCCTGGTGATCACCGCCGCCAATGCCGGCATCGATGGCCAGTTCCCGGCGCGGGTGCTGTCCGCCTATTGCCTGGCGATGCCGACCGCCTTCTGCTGCGTGCTGCTGGTGCGGCCCTTGGTGATGCGGCTGGTGGCGTTGACGGTGCATCCGCACTGAACAGGCCGACGGGCAGACCGTGTCAGCTGCAACTGTCTTTGCTGGGAATCGACTGGAACGGTTACTTTCCACGACCCCACTGATAAATGTTGTTGGCCATGCGTCCTGATTTCATCCTCACCCTTTCCTGCCCGGACCGCACCGGCATCGTCTATCGCGTGTCCGGCCTGCTGTTCGAGTCGGGTTGCAACATCCTCGATGCCCAGCAGTTTGGTGACGATGAAAGCGGCCGCTTCTTCCTGCGCGTGCATTTCGACATGAGCACCAGCGGGGATGAGCCGGTGGTGCGTGCCAGGCTGCAGGGCCTGGGCGAAGAGTTCGCGATGCAGTGGGAATTGCATGATGCGCGTCGCCGCGCGCGCCTGCTGGTGCTGGTCAGCAAGCAGGGCCATTGCCTCAATGACCTGCTGTTCCGCACCCATAGCCGCCAGCTGAAGGTGGATATCGCTGCGGTGGCATCCAACCACAACGACTTTGCCGGGCTGGCCGGTTCCTACACTGTGCCGTTCCATCATCTGCCAGTGGACGCCGCGAACCGCGAGCAGCAGGAACAACAGATCATCGACCTGGTCGAGCGCGAACGCATCGATCTGGTGGTGCTGGCGCGTTACATGCAGATCCTGTCGCCGCGTCTATGCCAGGCGCTGTCGGGCCGCGCGATCAACATCCATCACAGCTTCCTGCCCAGCTTCAAGGGCGCACAGCCGTACCACCAGGCGCATGCGCGAGGGGTCAAGATCATCGGCGCCACCGCGCATTACGTGACCTCGGACCTGGACGAAGGTCCGATCATCGAGCAGGACGTTGCGCGGGTGGATCACGCGATGACGCCGCGTGATCTGGTGCAGCTGGGCAGTGACACCGAGTCGCAGGTGCTTGCGCGTGCGGTGCGCCGCCATGTCGAGCACCGCATCCTGCTCAATGGTCACCGCACCGTGGTGTTCCGCTGATCAGTCGAGCCGGATCCGCAGATCGGGCTTAGTCGATGTGGATCCCGCATTCGTTCAAGGCGATGCGGGTGGCGGCATCGTTGGCTGCCGACACCGGACGGGTCAGCTCCCACAGGAAGCGCACGGCAAAACCGCTGATGGCAGCATCCTGCGCACTCCACAGCACGCAGTAGTCACGTGCCAGTCCGCAGACATGGACTTCGCGGATGCCGCGCTCGTGCAGCCAGCCAGCCAGTCCGGTGGGCGCGCGCGTGGCCTGTGGGCCGATGTTCTCGCGGAACGCGCTATATGAGTCCACGTCGCGCTGGGTGCCTTTGCGCAGGATCAGGTCTGCATGCTTCCAGTCCACGCGCGCATCCAGGCTGGCACCTGCGCTGCCCTGCACGCAGTGATCCGGCCACAGCGTTTGTGGTTGGCCGTGCAGTTGGATGGAGTCGAAGGGTTTGTGTCCCGCGTGCTGGCTGGCGAACGAGGCATGATCGGCTGGATGCCAGTCCTGGGTCGCAACCACGGTCTGATATTCACGCGCATCCAGCAGCGCAGCGATGGCGGGCACGATGGCATCGCCGTGCTGGCAGGGCAGGGCACCGCCGGGCATGAAATCCGGTTGCAGATCGATAACCAGCAGCGCAACGTCTGTTCCGTACATCGACAACTTCCTGACGCGGGGGACGCACAGTTTAAGGCAGTGCCGATCAATGCCACGTAGTGCCAAGCCACGCTCGGCAGGGGCATTACCAGATCACCTGTTGGAGTGGCATAAGCCGCGAAGCAAGCAACCTCAAAAGCACCCCTCCCCAACCCTCCCCTTTGCTACGCAAAAGGGAGGGCGCGAAGCGGTAGTGCCGAGCCATGCTCGGCAGGGGCACTACCAGCAATCCCAGTAGGAGCGGCGTAAGCCGCGAAGCAGGCAAGAGCCAAAGCACCCCTACCCAACCCTCCCCTTTGCTACGCAAAAGGGAGGGAGCGAAGCGGTAGTGCCGAGCCATGCTCGGCAGGGGCCTTACCAGCCCGGAGCCATGCCCGCTCAATGCGCCGACGAGCGCGAGAACAGGTTGATCACCAGCACTCCGGCGCAGATCAGGCCAATGCCGACGATGGCGGCCGCATCAAGCTTCTGTTTGAACACGAACAACCCGATCAAGGAGATCAGCACGATGCCGACACCGGACCAGATCGCATAGGCGATACCGGTGGGTATCGTCCTCATCACCAGCGCCAGCAACCAGAAGCACACGCTGTAACCGGCCAGGGCACCAACGGTCGGCCATAGCCGGCTCATGCCATCAGAAGCCTTGAGCAGGGAGGTGGCGAGCACTTCCAGGGCGATGGCGCAGGCCAGCAGGGCGTAGGCGTTCATGGCGAAGCTCGAATAAGGGGCCGTCAATTCTAGCGGCGCTGTTCTTACGGTACCGGTCTAGACTGGACCTGCCATAACGACCGCGGTCCGCATGGCAGGCGCCAAGACAACAAGCACAGGTGGGTAAGTGGCCAGGCAGCGCGAGTGCTGTCGAGTCGGCATGCAGAGCGCACGCAGGGGGCGTGCCGGGCTTGCATGTCGCCGGATATGGATCCCCGGAAGTTTGTGCAGCACAGATCGCGCCGGTACCCCAAGTGATGCCAGACTCCGATCCACGCCCCAACGCACACCCTAGATGACCTACTACACGCTGCTACAGATGTTTGGGTTGTTGATCTTTGCCCATGTCGTGGCCGACTACCCCTTGCAGGGTGAGTTTCTGTCGCGGGCCAAGAACCGGCATGCGCCGGTGCCCGATGTGCCGTGGTACCAGGCACTGGCCGCGCATGGTGTGATCCACGGCGGCGCGGTGGGCTGGATCACCGGCAGCATCGTGCTTGCGGTGCTGGAAACCCTGAGCCACATGCTGATAGATGACCTCAAGTGTGGCCATCGCATCAGCTACAACCTGGACCAGGCCCTGCACGTGGCCTGCAAGGTGCTGTGGCTGGCGTTGTTGTTGCTGATGCCTGAGCTACCCTGATAAAGGCTGCGTGGCTTGCCCTGATGAGCGCAATCCAGATGCTGCGCCGCGGTTCGTCCGAGCTGCGGTGCGTGCCGTGATCCGACTGCTTTTGACACTGGTTGCAGCCAAACGGCCGCACACAAACCCGGTCGCAAGCTGAAAGCCAGTACCGATATGCCAGCGTGAACGCGGGACTTGGGCGAAAATAGCCGATCCACGCATCACAAGACCCCGCGCTGCATGCCATCCCTGCCCCAAAACACCCGCTACGCCGACTCCCTGCGCCTGTCCGTCGCCCCGATGATGGATTGGATACATGTATTGAGAAATTAATTTAATATCAATTGCTTAGTGTCAACCAATCTGACTTGGTGGCATTTTCGTGGCACTGTATCTCGTGGTGATGGTAGGGATAACCCCTACACTTTCGTTCCATTCACTTTGGTACTATCCGCATCACGATTAGTCCGGGCTTACCCGTCTAAGCGCAGAACGATCACTTTCAGAGGCACTGATGGCGCAGGAACGACATCTTAAGAACGCACCGATCAATGAGGCTATCGTCGACTTTCTGTTCGATGTCGCCATCACTGATGATCAGGTTCGTGCCCTTGGAAAGAGTGAGGCGGATCGCCGAGGCGGCTGGCTGAAGAGTGAGTTGAACAACTTTGAAGCGACGATCAACTTTTCGGCTGGTGAAACTTTTAAGCAATCGCAAGCTTTTGAGGGCGTTCGACTGCAGAGCAGCAAAGACGGTGGAGCTGGAACTGTGGTCCAGTATCGAGCCAACCGAGTCACCGCCAGTCTTGTCGGCGCTTACACGCGTTGGGAGGATCTAGCGCAGGCTAGTATTGAAGCGGCGGTCCCATTTTGCGCGGTAGCAGGAAGTACTGCGGTTAAGCGCATTGGCGTTCGCTTTATTAATATCCTTAAGCTGAATGGTCCCGCATCCAACCTTCTCGAAGATCCTCCGGCTGCAATCGATCCCACGTGGACCATGAACGATTACATGGGGCGTAGGGTGTACAAGGACGAGAAGGGGCATGCGATCAGTATTACCCTCGGAACAGTGAGGAATCGCTCGATGACGGAGGAGGGCCCGGCATCGAAAGGCTTACTGCTCGATATCGATGTGACAAAGGAATGTTCTACTGAGCTGGGAAGCGAAGAGATGACGCGAGCTTTGGACGATCTTCGATCAGTCAAGAACGCAGTTTTCTTCGGTACGTTGCGAGAGTCTGCTTTGGAGGAATACGTATGAATGGGGCATACGCATTGAGGTACACGGCGTTTGACTACGATTTTCCGCCATCTGCTTCAGAGTGGCTTGAGTCTGTCGAGCTTCCTGTGGAGCTTACTCCGGGGCGTCGTCTAATCGTCGAACAGATGTATGGCCGTGCGCGCAACGCTTGGGCGCAGGTTGTTGCATCCGGCGATCAGGTACATCCTTCGGTCACTTTGGACTTGTTGAAGCGAGTGTTCGCGCTCCTGCCGCCTGGGTTGCCTGAAGTTGATGCCTACGTGTCTCACGCAGGTTCTGTTTGCCTGGACTGGGACGACAATCCTGACAACACACTTTCGCTGATTATCAAAGGCGATGGCCATGTGGGCTATGCAGCCTACTTCGGTGGCGAACAAATTCATGATTCGATTTACTTCGCAGGCAGCCTAGGAAACTCGATTGATCGGGTGGTGGAACGATGGGTTGTTCGGGACATGAGGTTCTGCGGAGTTAATTGATGCGCCAAGCAGCAGGTACGCGAGATCTCGTTGCAATAGGGCTCAACGAGAAGAGCAAGCACGACGCTACTCCGAAGGCGAAAGTGCGTAATTTCAAGCCGCGGCTCTATCAGGGCCGTCTTGAGCTGTCTTCGTTCTGCGTTGATGAGCTTGACGATGGCGGAGTATGGGGCCTCTTGGACCAGCACTTGGACAAGCCCGCAGTCGGCAGGGCCGAGCTTGGGATTATTGGAATTCAGCAGCAAGGTCTTAATCCGGATGCGGACTGGGTTCCTGAGCGTCACGTCAACATAATCGACTGGCCACCCACCGAGGAGGCTCAAACTGCGCTTGCCCAAGCCCTCCACGGGATGCAGCGGTACCACGCAAGGGCATAGTCAAGCTGATGCGATTAGGCGCAGGCTACGACGCCCTCTGTAGCTTCTGCCACTGCTTCGTCGCCTCATCGCGCTGACCATCGATGTAAGCGGCCAGAACGTCGGCAGCAACCAGCCAGGGTGACTTCTGGCTGCCGAGACGGAACACTGGAACCGGAAGCGACTGGCGCGCAGCGCGCTTGTTCGCTTCCTCTGGCTTCATCCCAAAGTGCTGGCAGCACTTCTCCAGGGGGATGTGTCCGGTACCGAACTCAGCGAGCAGCAGGAAGACGGTAGTGGTGGTCATTGGTTGTGTCCTTGCTTGCTGCATTGGTCTGCCAGGGCATCGAACTTCGCTGCCTCGGCCAGGTAGTGATTGACGCGTTCCTGTCGGATGACCGGAGGGAACTGATAGGCCTTGCGCGCCTCGTCGGCCGCAGCGCGGTTGGCATCTGCCTTTCGCCGCGGGTCATGTTCAAAGATGTCGAGCTGCCCACGATCGCTCCTCATGCGCACGGGTCCAGCTGGGTGGGCATCTGCTTCACGAATTCACTCCTTCCAGCGCCGCATTGACAAGCTCAGTTCTTTTGATGCCGGCTTTTGTGACCCAAGTCCGCCGAGGTTGACCTTTAGTCGAGTGGCTGCAGCCATCACCGAAATTGATAATCCCGGCAGGGGAAATCGCGAAGGAGTAAAGGCAATTGCGACTGGGTGAAAGAGCTTTGATGTCGTCGTTGAGCGCGGTTGCAGAAGGGGGTGAGCCTGATACGCCACCTCTGCTGGTTGATCTAGAGATGTGGGGGTACGCGGTTGGGACGCCACCAGTGGTGACCGCGATCGGGATGGACGTGCTTAGCGAGCTGCAGGAACGCACCAGAGCGACCGAGGACCGGCCAAGGTAGCTGTGGGGCAACGGGTGCTTGTGCGGCGGCTTCATTCGCGTGACCGGCCTGGGGAATAGCTGCGGGGCGGTCATGCGAATAGTTCCAATTGGGCGGGCTGCGCCGGCTTCGTTTGGATCTGCAGCGATTCCAGCCATGCGATGACTGCTGGCGGGGCCTTGTGATGCGTCGCATTCCGCAGCTTTGCCAACAACTCGGCGATGCCAGCGGCGAGGGCGGCGGAGCGATCGGCAGCAAAGTTTCCCCACTTCACCAGCGGTGCGTAGCCGAAACCCCAGTTGCTGCTGTGAAACGACACTGCCCACATCCAACGGCCATCCTCGGTTTGGGCGACTCGCACCTCCGCTACCGGCAGGGCGAGCTTGTGTTTCCTGGTTGGCGTATCAGCCTGATAAGTGACGCCATCGTAGGCGGCGCTCATATCACATGCCTCGGGTTCGGCCGCACAAACCCAAACCAGAGATTTGTGAGGTTGTTCCAGTTGATCTCTTTGGGATCGCGCGGGATAGGCGGTAAAGGCACGCGCAACCTGCGCATGTCATTGGTGCACGGCACGCACACTCCGGACCGGCCTTGCTTCCCAGCGCGGTTGAACTGCTGCAGCGGCAGGGACCGGATGCATTTGGTGCAGGTCTTACGCATCGTTCGCCTCCTGCGGGCTGTCCGTCGGTTTGGTCTTGCGTTGCTTCTTCATCGGCAGGTCCTGCCAGCGGAACTTGCAGGTGCGGCAGGTGTAGTCGATATGATCTCGACGCACGCTGACCACCCAGCTACTAACCGACGCGAACCGATTCCCGCCAAGGCCATAGGCCTCGGCCTTGTAGTTGCTACCAGCAGGGCGAAACAGCAGATGGACGTCGCTTCCGCCACACTTCTCGCATGTCGATTCGCAAGGTTTAGACACCCTCACCCCCAGCCGGCGGGCGGCGAGACGTTCCAGCAGATCGGCGTACTCGGCCAGCAAGTCTGCGACCATGGCGTGCCCTTGAAAGTGCGGCTCCGTTGCTTGTGGCCCGTAGGCTTCCGCCCAGTAGCGGACATGATCGACGGGCGACAGTGACCCGAACCTCACCGGCGCGGCGCGCAGGGCGGCGTGCGCCAGTGCTGACGCGATGGCCGCGACCGTCGCGCTGTCGTTCCAGATGGCATCGTTGGCCCGTAAGCTGCGGGCAGCTTCCAGCGATCCGACGCGCTCGTACTCCTCCGCCAGCAACTCCCTGGCGCGCTGCTGGTCATCCATTGGACACCTCCTGTTGCGGATAGGGCGGATAGAACACCTTCGGACTCACAGTCGGTGCGTCTTCCTCCATGAAGCGTTGAATCGGGTATGCGCTCCCATCCTTGTCTATGAACACCAGCAGGCCGTCATCGCGCCGCAGTAGCGTCCCCTCGAACCAGAATCCAGCACCCGCCCATTCGATGTAGGTTTTGCGCAGCGGGTTCGTGTCATGCGCGCAATAGCGCGGCCAGCAGCATGGGAAGTCGAACATCCCGTTACTCATCCGACACCCCCGCGCCGTGGCTGGTGGGCGGCTGCTTTGCTTTGATGAGGCGGTGCAGCTCACGCGCAAACTCTGCTCCCACACTGTCGTGGCGTGACCCGACAACCGCGGTTAGCGCGGCGAAGGCTAGATCATCGCTAGATGCCAGTGGGACGCCAGGCACCGTCACTACGACAGCCTTGGGGTCGTCAGCCTCTACGGCCACCATTCCGATTGCCTCGACACGGGCGCGGTCTTCGGCGGAGAGCTGACCGCGCGGGAATACGATGATCTGGCTCACGCCCCCACCTCGGCGCTGGTGGCCTGCATTGCGCTGCACTTATCGCAGTCGAACAGTTCGGGCACGCCATCAACCGTTCCCGTACACACTTCGCCAGTGCCTCGGCACTTGCTGCACACGTCGCCCTTGGAGCTGGCGTCAAGCAGGGCCTCGCACACCTTGCGCAGCGATCCTTCCAAGGTAGTGAAGCGACAGTTGGCCTGATGTTCACCCCAAGCACGCACCGCAACGGCGAGCATCGAATCGAGGTCGATCCCCGGCGCTGCGGCGGTGCTTTCGATAGCGGCCAAGACTTCATCTCGGCGAAGGTAGTAGCCAGCTGCGTAGACCCGCAAGTTTTCGATGCGTTCGCGCAGATCAACCGGCGCTGCGGCGACGGGGGCGGCGTAGAACAGAGTTCCTGCAGGGATCTCCTCCCAGTGCTTGAACCACTCAATGCGAGGGCCCTGCGTGCAGCCATCGAGGCGGCAGATGGGCTCCTGGAGTGCGCCGCTCAGGGTGGCTTCTGCGTTCGTGTTGGTCATTTCTTGATCCTCAGTTGGACGCGCCGACCTTCGCGGTGGGCGGAGAATTTGCGGGGCTGTGCTGCGGTCCGCAGCCAGGGATATCGGGCATGCACGCTCGCCATGAGGCGGTGCGCGTTGGCATGCCGCAGATGCCCGTCGAAGCTGGAGACTCGCGCGGCGATATCGCGCAGATCCGCCGGCGTGGCTCGCACGGTGTCGCCTTGCACGTGCTTGCCTTCCCACTCGGCCAAGGCCTGCTGCAGGTGGGCCACAACGCGGCGGCGGGTGAGGGAGTGGGTCGGGTAGATGACGTAGCCAAGGAAGTCCAAGCCATCGGTCAGGCGGCAAAGCTTCTGCTCGGCCTTCAGTTGCAGGCCAAGCCGCTCCTGCAGGAACTTCTCGATCTGATCACGCCAAGCCGCCAACTGCTCCCGGTCGTGATGGAAAAGCACGAAGTCGTCGACATAGCGCAGGTAGCGCTTGGCCTTGAGCTGGTGCTTTACGAACTGGTCCAGCGCGTCCAGGTAGACATTGGCGAAGAACTGGCTGGACAGGTTGCCGATCGGCAGGCCGCGCCCCGCCGGTGCGTTGGCAAGCCGCTTGTGCGGCGGAACCTGCGCTACCTCAGCGGCGGTTGCCCGGCACTGCACGCCGGCATGCAGCGGCGAGCGCCGCAGCAGCGCGTGGGTGGCCTTCTGCACGCGAGCTGGCACCCTGCGTGCGGCGATGCGCTTGCGCAGCATCTGCCACAGCGTAGGGCGGTGGATGCTGTTGAAGAAGTTGGCCACGTCCAGCTGCAGATACCAGCCGCCACCTTGGCCGCTGTGAACCTGCCGGGTGAACTCCTGGGCCCGGCGCACAGCAGCGTGGCTGCCGCGGCCTTTCCGGTTCGCGTAGCTATCGTGGATGAAGGTGGGCTCCCAGATCGCCTCCAGCTGCGGCACCAGCCAGTGGTGCACGACGCGGTCGGCGAAATCGGGAGCGTGGATCTCGCGCGCCTTGGGGCGCAGTGCGACGAAGCACGTGGATGGACTCGGCTGCCATTGCCCGGCCTGTAGCTGACGTTGCAGTTCCAGCAGGCCATCGGCCCACCGGTAATCGAAGCGCAGCTGATTGAAGCTTGGAACCTTCTGGCGGCGTGCGCGCCGCCATGCCTGATACAACTCCTGCAGGCTTACATCTCCCTGAAACTCACCGGCACGACGCACGGCCAACGCGAACCCGTTGTTGTTGCGGTGGTTGTTGTTGACGTTGCCGTTGTTGAAATTGACGTTCCACGCGGACGCCGAGGACCAGGCGGCCGCCCCCCCATACACTTGCGACCAGGCAGCGCAGCCCGGATGTGGATAGCGCTGCTTCGTCATGAGTTAGCCCTCGCAGGGGCGGTACGGGTACTCAGTTTCTCGCCACGCTGCGCTACGCCATTGGCTCGCGCATTCTGGGCATTGGGAGTGCTGATGCGGCGGTTCCACCCGCCAGCTTGGGCGCCCAGCTCGTGAGCAAGGCGTGCCAGCATTTCGAAGCGGCGGAAGCTGTTGAAAGCTCGCAACCGCATTGCCGCCTGCAGGTATTGCTTGAGTGCGTCGACATCCCACACCAGCTGTCCCACCAGTGCGGCCTGTTGGTCTCGGTCGCGCCATGCCCGGTTTGCATTGATGTTGACGGTCATGGCCTGCCGGCGCAGATCCGCGCCCACCGCGTAGCGGTGGTAGCGCGGGAACTGGCGCACGGCCTTTTCAATCTCGTCCAGAAGACGCTCTGCGGCCTTGATGATGGGTGGGGGCTGGAAGCGGGATGTCATTGGTCAGCTCAGCAAAGAGTCAAATCACTGACCGGCACGACGCACGGCCAACGCGAACCCGCTGCCGCCGCGGTGGAGGTCGCTGACGTTGCCGCCGTCGAAACTGACGGACCACGCGGACGCCGAGGACCCGTTTTCTTCAAGGGACCAGGCGCACGGGGTCTTGCTCCAGTACCAATCGTTCTGGATGTTCTGGAAGAAGTCGGTATTGATCGCTGGTGCGTAGCGGGTGCGGTCCGCCAACAACGACAGCTCCTCGATGGTGGGCAGATCCCAACCGCTGTGGCCCGCAAGCGTCAGGGCCTTCGCAGCGGCCTCGCACTGCTCCTGCGGTACGTCCGTATCGACGATGCTGGCGGCGGTGAAGGTAAGGCCATGCTCCGGCAGCTCCACGGCTACCCAGTCGGTGGCGTCGCTGGGCAGCTGCTGGCCTTCGGCGCCGATCTTGATGAACTTGATGTTGCTCATGCGGTAGTGCTCCTGGTGATGATCAAAAAGGCCAATTACTGACCGGCACGACGCACGGCCAACGCGAACCCGCTGCCGCCGCGGTGGTCGCCGCCGACGCCGCCGCTGCCGAAATCGACGCCCCACGCGGACGCCGAGGACCAGGCGCAGGGCGTGCTGGTCCAGTGCCAGCGAGGTTTCACGCGGGGGAACAGCGAGGTGTCGATTGCCGGTTCGTGTCGGGTGTCATCGACCAGGGCGGCGAGCTCGGCGCGGGTTGGCAGGCGCCAGTCATTCACGCTCAGCAGGGTCAGCTCGCGGCAGCGGGCTTCGCACGCTTCCTGGGTGATGCCGTCGTCGGCGTCATCCTCGCTGCCTAGCGACTAAACGGACCACATGAGACCGGTGCTGTGGTCCAGGACGGCAGAGTGGTCGGTGCGGTCGCTTTCTGCCGGAAGCTGCGTGCCGTCGGCCAGGAGCTTCGTAAAGCGGGGAATCGGAACTACGAGTGCTCCTGTAACGCGAAGGTCTTCTTTCGGAAGAACCTCGCTGAGAGTGGTGCGCGAGATGTGGACGTTCTTGATGTTGATGGTGAGTTGGGTCACGGTCTTTGCCTCACGAAATTGCTGCGGTTTTGGACAGGGTTGGCCGGCGGCCGGGGAAGCTGGTTATTGGCGAATCGAAGCTGTGAGGGAGGATCTCGGGGCGCTTTCCCGTTCGTTGCATCCACGCCTCGATGGTCTCGGCCTCGACCTGGACAGGAGCGGCTACAGCCTTGGGTGCCCTCCGCTCCGCTGCGGCCGCAATGACGGCTATGTGCGGGGCGCGAGCCTTGGCCTTAGCTTCTGCTCTGGCCATCGCTTCCTGCTTGCGTTGCTGACGCCGTTCCTCCACTTCCGTGCGGTGCGCCTCCAACTTCTCGATCCGGGCTTTGTTCCTGGCCAGCCGCTTCTGTTCGCGAAGTGCGTCCCGTGCTTCGCGCTGGGCGGCGCGGTCAATGGCCTTCGCGGTTGGTGGGCGCTTAGGGCGCAGCGATGGATCTGCGTCGCGTAGCCAGTGGTAGCGATAAGGCCGGTCCGCGGTGCGTCCCAGCAAGCCGTCACGCACTTGGCCATGAACGATCGAGTACAGGCGCACCCTGCCGACTGTGGCCGTGAGGCCGAGGCCGCTATAGATGTCATCCGCGCTGGCGGTTCCCAGCCTCTTGACGATCTCGCGGATGCGCTCGCTGATGGTCATCGGGTTGTTTGCGGATTCTTCCCGCCACTTTCGATAGGCGGCCTCAGCGTTCTGGTATGCGACAGCGGCCTTGTTCCGGTACGTCTCAGCCCTGCGCTCAGCCCGCGGTGTGGCAGAGCGAACAGCTGGTTCGCGAATGACGCTGTACTTGCATGGATTGGTTTCGTTGTGCCGCGCCAGGATCCCATCGAGGGTCATGGACCGAAGGGACGCGCGTACAACACCGCCCGTGTAGTTGTCGGTGATGCCAAGACCGAGGCACACCTCTTTCGCCGTACTGGGGCCCTTATCGCGCAAGAACGCGCGGATGCCTGCAGAGCGATTGGTGGTGCCGCGAATGTCGCAAGGCTGCAACAGGGGCGCGCTCATTCGTCACACCCCTTACCGATCTCACCACGACGCCCTTCGCCGGCGGCGGTGAATTCGCGCCAGCCCACCCAGCCGCGCTGGGGGCAGTGGAAGCCCCAATCGCGAACTACGGGTGAGGTGATGAACAGCGTCCAGCATGGAGAAGGGCCATTGCTGAGCGAGTTCCACAGTTCTACGCGGTGCGCAGCACGGGGGCCGGCCAGCTTGAGGCTACCGCGCGTGCGGACTGTGCGCCGATGGATGCCGCCAGCGCTGATGGTGTGCTCAACGTAGCTCCCGCGAAGCAGCAGGGAAGCCCATGCCCATGGGTGATCGTGCAACGCCCGGTCGTCATCGCTTCTCAGGAACTTGTGCAGATACACATTGGGGAGCCGCATGCTCAGCCAGACGGCGAAGCGCTGCCAGCGGGTGCGCTGGTCCTCCGGAATCGACCGGTACCAGCCACGCCAAGGGGTGAGGTACCACCGGAGTAGGTAAGCACCGGCAGGATCGTTCGCGCCAACCACGAAGTCTGCAGGGCGGCGACCAGCGACGCGGCTGATGAGTGCAGTGGAGAGAGGGCCAATCACCTGGCGGCCTCCCGTGCTGCTGCTTCGCCAGCCAGCGCGAAGTAGGCGGAGCCGTCCTGGTAGTCATCCGCATGGTGCTTCCCGCCAGTGGCGCGTGCCAGTTTCAGCAGGGCCTGCAACTGCCAGCCCTGCACCTCGGTGAGCGCCGTGCCGTGCAGCGCATTGAAGGCGGCAATCGCACGGCTCATCGAGCGTTCGCCGTTGGGTTGGTCGCGGAGAGGACCGCGCTGGGCGATATCTGCCCCGGCGGCTGCAAGGATCTGATCGGCGGTAATGGCGCTCACGCAGTCACCGCCTTTGCGCGCTCAAGCAGGGCCTTGTTGAACACGTGATAGTTGCCACGCGCAGCGATGCGCGGATCTGGATTGCTGGTCAGTACCAGCGCATCGAAGGTGGGATAGGGGCGGCTGCCGTCCCAGTCATCAACAATGCTGGTGAGGCCAAAATGCTTGCGCAGCTGCTCGGCGTGCGTGGTTTTGCCGCAGCCCTTCGGACCGCAGACGATTACGGAGCGCTTGCTCACGATGCTTTCTCCATGGCGGCGTGCTGCGCCAGTAGGTGCTCTGCGTGGGCGACGCCACGGGCATTGAGCGTTACGGTGTGCGGGAAGTCGGGGTCATCGAACGTCACCAGATAGGCGTCATCCAGCCAGTTGATGACGCGGCGGGTGAAGACTTGGGTGGTTACCGCGCAACTTGTCTTGATCTCAGCGGGTAGGCCTGCAAACCCGCCACGGGTGCGGCGAAGGCGCTTGCCTTGAGACGCGTAGGCGGCGAGCAGTGCGGCGATAGCCTTGGGTTGAAGGTGCACTAGCGGGCTCCCTGGCGAAGTGCGGCGTAGGCCTGCTCGCGGGCGCGCGGCAGCAGCGATATGGGCACGCGCTTGTGCGTGTGCTGGTCAGTCCAGCGGGCTTCGGCGAGTGCGAAGTTGGGGTGCGGCTCTGTCGCAATCCCGCAGCGCTGGCACTCGATGTGGAACATCGGCGGACACGGCTGGCCAATTGCATGGCCAACGGGTGCTCCGTGGGTTTCCACAATCTGCGGCCGGTGGCCGGGTGCACAGAGCGGTACGTCATCTGGCAGCGGGCGTGATGTCTGGCGCATGGTCAGCACCTACCGCCGCTGCAGAGGATTGAGCCAGCGACCATTGCAGCGGCGATGAGGTTGATCAGCAGGGCGATCACCATTGCCAACGCTGAATCCCTGCCTTCCGGGTCCCGATAGTTCCGGTCACGGCTCATGCGGCACCATCCGTCTTTGGTGTGCGCAGTGCCTGGCGCGCAGCGCGGGCGGCGCCAGCGACATCATTCAGCACCGACTGGCCCGACAGACCTTTGGCTTGAGCCTCACGCACCTTTGCGAAGGCATCGAGATAAGGGAGCCCGGCACGGACGGCATGGGCGCGAACATCACGAAACGTGCTGAAACTCAGGATGTTTGAACTCATGAGTGCTGCTCCTTGATGGTGATGCCCTGGCGGCTGAGCCAGCGGCAAGCGCGCTTCAAAGCACGCGGATGGAGCGCGAAGCGCTTGCGGCCCAGCTGCAGGGCGCTGCGATGTGCAGTTGCGCGGCGAGAGGTTGTTACGCCGATCTCGTCCGGAGTTCGGTTGGTGCAATCGGCGTATCGACCGGCCCAGATGAAGCCCGCGCACACCAGGAGCACCAACGTCTGGTTGCCTGTACCGGTTGGAAACGCGGCCTCAACCGGCAATGCGGTGGCGCTCATGCGTTTCCCCTGGCGTGCACGCGCCTCGCAAGGGCGAAGGCCTGCTTGGAATAGCTGCGCGCCAGATCGGCGTGTACCTTGGACGGTCCCAGCTTGTCAGCTGCCAAACAACGAGCGGCGTCGCGCGTGTGGACCTCGCATCGCAGGCCAAGCTGCTGCAGCTGTTGGATATCGGTGCATGTAACGTTGACAGTGCTCACTGGCGCACCTCGGCACTGATATCGCGCGCCACTGCTTCGGCGATGCGGCTGGCAACGCCCATGCGACGGCTGCGGCGCTTCTGGTTGCGGCTGTGTTCGCCGGCACTGCGCTGGCGGAGAACATTGGCGCGCGCGTGCTCGCGGGCCGCGATGCCCAAGAGGCAATGAATGACCAACAGCGGCAGTTGCATGCGTGCCGAGTTGGCGTCGATGTAGTTGCGGTTGGCCATGGCTGAGTCCTCAGGGCATCAAAAAGGCCAATTACTGACCGGCACGACGCACGGCCAACGCGAACCCGCCGAGGTTGCGGTGGTGGCTGGAGACGAGGCCGCTGCCGAAATTGACGAACCACGCGGACGCCGAGGACCAGGCGCACAGGTCGCTCGTCCAGAACCAGCGAGACGGGAAGTCAGGGAACGCGTCGGTGTCGATCGCGGGGCCGTAGCGGGTCAAGTCGACCAGCGTGAGCAGTTGCTGACGGCTCGGCAGGGTCCAGTCTTCGTGGCCGCCCACGCGGCAGCCCGCCGCTGCGTCAGTAGCGGCCTGGTGGGTGATGTAGTCGTCGGACAGCGGCTTGGCCGTCCATTCCAGACCGGTGGTGCTGTCGATAACGGTCAGCAGGACGCCGGCGGCGTCGTGGGTCTGGGTAAAGCGGTTCTGCTCGGCTTTCATGGCGCTCTCCGGAAGAAGGAGGGCGCCGGCGGGTCATTGCGGCCTGGGGAGTGGCCTGCTGCCGGTCAGGGGAGGGGCCGGCAGGGTGGCGACCCGCCGGTCGCCCGCCGGTTTTGGGGCCGGCGGGGTGATTTAGCCACAGGCTAAATCCAATTACAATAGCTAACAGCTAAATTTATGGGACGAGGTCTTGCGCGCTCAGAATTTGAGCCAGACACACTCCTAGTGTGCCGCTATGGGGTGAGGTCTGCTTCGTTGAAGTCGATTCGGCTCAACGAATCGTCACAGTAGACGAAAATTCGAATGTTCTGCTTTGAGCTGCGGTCAACGCTAGCTTCCGAAACGTCCACGTATTTGCAGCCTTTTTCAGTAATGGCCTTGTGGGCGGCAGCTTCGCGCAATGGTTGGATGATGTCCCAGCGATCTTCCAGTTTGGTGGATAGCTTCGGGTATTGGGCCTTGTCGTAGGGCGCGAACACTTCGTTATCAATCTGGGCGCGGAGCCGCGCCTTGTCTATAGGGCGATCACTGCCCTGTGCTGGTGTAGCAGTGGTTGTCGGATGGCCGGTGAACCAGAACATCAGCACAACGGCAACAGCGAATGATCCGCCGAGCAAAAGAATCAGTCCAGATCGAACTACCCCTAAACATCCATTCATAGCGCCTCCTGTTTCATTGGCTCTTTAAGCTATCGGAAGCGCAGGCTGGTATCTCGAACCAGGCCTATGTCGTCAAAACTGTCGCCATCGACAATGCACTGCCGTGCAGCCTCCATGTCCTGAAGTAATTGCGTGAGCCGAGCGTCGTCAACTGCTTCTGGCCCTACCGAGGCGAATGTCTCTTGATCCACCAGCCATTGCAGCTGGTAGCTACTGGCCAGCAGTCGAATTCGTTTCAGAATGGACCGCCGAGTGATGTGATCAAGTGCTATGGCACGGGCGCTACTGGTTGCCCCGGGATGCTGCAAAACCGCCAGTGACGGTGACCGTCCGCCGACGTGCCGTGCTGCCTTTCTAGCCAGTGCTTCGGCCAGTGCTTCCAGTGCTGCCCGTTCCATCTTCTTTTTTCATCCCCCTGATCTTCTGCCGAAGCCGTTGCGTGAAATCCACGACATTACTCACGGTTACTGCGCTTTCATCCCGTGCTTGCAGGTAATCGATCGCCAACAGCACCAGCTCTGCGTCGTCAACATCCGTTGGGTCGAACGGAAGGTCGAGGTTGCTGCACGCATGGGAAGTGAGTGCGATTGCCGAGGCCAGTGTTGCAGCCGTAGGTCGCAAAGTGCGAGACGATAGGTGCGGAATTGACGCTTCGGAGACCGTAAGAAGTTGGGGCGCATCTGCCTGAATACCGTGGGCACAATCCATCCAGCCGTGCGGCAGGCCAATGATGAGCTCCAGCTTCCTGGCTACGTCATCACCCATCTTCTTTCCAGCGTAGAGCTGACTCAGGAAGGACGGGGCAAGGTCGAAGCTAATCGCAACGTCCTTCTTCGTCATCTTGCGACCCGCCGGCGCTTGTTGAGTCCGGTCGTCCACGAGTGTGCGGAAGTTCGAGTGCCGGGTACTGATCACGTCCATGCGCTCAGAGTAGCCAGCAGCTAATCTGTTTTGTTTAGCTGACAGCTTGACGTCGGGATGTAGCTCGTGGCTAAATATCCCGCATATGGACCTACTCACTTTCATTTCCGACTCCGATCGCAAGCGTCTGCTTGCCGCGCTCACGGGCTCCTCCGAGGGATACCTGTGGCAGGTGGCCACCGGGTGGCGAGGGAAAAAGGCTTCTCCTGAGCTCGCGAAAGCGATTGCCAGAGCCACATTGGAAATCGGTCCGGAGCAGGTTCCGTTGGAAGCGATTCGCCCCGATCTCTGGGGTGCTGGTATGGAGGCTGCGTAGATGGAGCAGGTGATTATTCTGGCCGATGACCTCAGCAACGCCGAAGTCGGCGCGGTGCTGGACGGGCCCTTGATCGAAGGCGCCGCCGGTTTCGAGCCGTGCCTCACAAGCGACCAGTGGTCCTCCCTTATCCAGCAGCGCCAGGCCGCCGGTCGACCGCTGCACCTTGCAGAGGTGCGCTGAGATGACTACTCGCGCTGCCGTTGGCGAGCCCTTTCTTCTCTCTCGCGGGTACGCCGGAGATGCTGGCGCAACAGCCACACATTCATGGCCAGGTAGCCGCACGCCACCGCTACATACCCAGTTCGAGCAATCCGCCACACCGTCTCGCTCACTTTCGGAGGTGCGTCCATGAAGAACAGTGCCAGCACTGATAGCACGACGCCGCCGATGGTGAAGATGACTGCTCGTTTGAGTGCGTGGGTTCTTTTTGCATCCATGGCGGCGGGGTTGTTCGCCGATTCTGCTTGGTTGGCATTGGGCCTTTTGGCCTCGTCCGTCATCGCGCTCTCCGTCCATGTCGCCGCTCGCTGGCGGCTGGACAGGATAGCCGAAGCTAGTCACAGGGCCGACCGCAGAGGCGAGGGAAACTGACATGCGGACGTTACACACTGCGAAGGTACTGCGGTTTGCGCTGGCGACCCTGTTCTTGGCTCTTGGCATCGGGTTCCTTGCGGCCGGCGGTGTTGGTCGGCTGGAAGAAGACAGCCACGACGACGCCGGGGCCGAAGCGGACGTCGAAGCGCCGGAGGGCAGTGAACTTCAGGGGAAGGGAGGGGCGCTGGTTCATGGTTCGACATGCTCCTCGCAACGGGAGCGTCGCGCATGAAGCCCGCGCTTCAGTTTTTGCCACCCAGGCAGAGCGTGATCTACCACTACACCGAGCGGATGCTGCGTGAAACCGGTACAAATCGGCGCACGTTCGCGATGGTTGTTGCCGAGCAGTATCTGCAGCTAGTGGCTGAGGATGACCAGGATGTTGCCTTTCGCATCACGCGAGGTGGCAGTGCAGCTGATGGCGACAAGAAGCACAACGGCCAGATCCTTGGGAGGTACTTGGATGGTGTCGTGCGGAAGTTGCCAGCCGATCTTGAAGATGCATGGGTACTTAGTCTGCCGGAGCCCTATCGCTCTGACTGCGAGCGCGACCTGGCGCGTCGTCGCAAGATGCTAGCGGTTCGGATGCCGATCGACGGCGAGGCTGCTCACGCAGTGGGTGTCGCGCGAATGGCTACTGAGTTTGGTGACTTGATGTCGGCCTATGCGCCGGCACTCGCTGACGGGCGAATTGATGCGGCAGACCTACCTCACGCTGGGCGCATTCTGGATGCGTCAGACGATCTCATCTGCGCTGTTGTGGCGATGCGCAGGCAGGTGCAAGCGCTAGTGACAGAAAAGGCTGGTGCGCAATGACCGACAAGGCATGGGTGCCGGCCAACCCACAAGCCTGCCAGCGCGAGATCGAGCGCGCGGCCCTGGCGCTTTCTGAGGGTGCGCACGGTCCTACCGGAGAAGAGGCGATTGCGATCCTGGAACAACAGCGGCGAGAGGAAGCTGCTGCGCACTCTCCGCAGGCTGCGTTGCATCTGGTGGTGGGGCAATGAGCGTTAGCCGTTGCCTGCTGCCCGTAGCAGAAAGGGCAGCTCGCACACCGCGCGTGGAGTGGAAGACGCAGATTGAAGCGCTGCCAGCTAACTGCCCGCACCCCGACATTTGCACCGGGGGTGTTGGATGCCGTGAGCGCGCTGCTGACTACCTGCGGGTGCAGTTCAAAGCGCAGGTAATGCGCGAGCAGGCGAAGGGAGGCAAACGGAGGTGAGTGAGGGTAACAAGATTGATGTGGAGCGCATTAAGGCTGACAACGACATTGCTGTCGTAATTGGCCAGTACGTGCAGCTTCGCAAAAACGGAAGCGAACACACGGCCCGCTGCCCGTTCCACGAGGAGCGCAGCGCCAGCTTCACCGTCAACGCGAGCAAAGGCTTCTACCACTGCTTTGGGTGCGGTGCCCACGGCGACGTAATCGGGTTCGTGCAGGAAATGACGGGTGTAACCTTCGTTGAAGCGTGCGAACAGCTAGGCGCGCAGTGCTTGGGCCCCGCGCTCGAAGGTGTGCAGAAGCAGCTGGATGCCCCGCTGGAGGTGAAGTGGGAGCCAGTTCTGCCTGTGCCCGACGACGCTCCCGAGCTGATGGCCGGCGGCGGATGGACGGTGCCGCTGTGGAACCCGAAGCGCGGGAAAAATACGCGCATGCGGCCCGTTCGTGTAGACGCCTATCGTGATGCCGGGGGGCAGCTACTGGGCTACGTGCTGCGTGCAAACATCACGGACAGCGATACGGGGGGCCAGAAGAAGTGGACGCCACAGGTGACTTGGTGCGTGAGTCCGGATGGCAAGTTCGCATGGTGTTTACAGCACTTCCCTGCTCCTCGCCCGTTGTTGGGCTTGGATGATCTGGCCGCACGCCCCGGCGCGCCGGTTTTACTCGTGGAAGGCGAAAAATGCCGCGCGGCTGGCGCTGGCGCGTTCAAGGGATACGTCGTCATGGCGTGGCCCGGCGGCAGCAACGGAATCGGAAAGGTCGATTGGTCGCCGCTGCGTGGTAGGAATGTGGTGCTTTGGCCTGACGCCGATGAGGCTGGAGACAAGGCCATGTTCGGCTGGAGAAACGACGCGGGCCAGTGCAAACCGGGTATCGCGCAGCTGCTGTGGGAACAGCGCGTAACTTCACTGCGCGCCGTTGATCCGACTGGCATGCCGAAGGGTTGGGACATTGCCGATGCGCTGGGTGATAACTGGTCGCCCCGCCAGCTGGCAGCCTGGGCGCAGAACCACATTGCTGATGTGGTGGTCACGGCATGACGGAGCCAGCGCGCAAGGGATTGAAAGTGATCAAGGGGGGCGGTGGTACGCCACCGCCTGGTGATGGAGAACGTGACAATTCGTGGCGTGGAAGCCTTACATACAACCGCGATGGCAACGTGGAGGGCACGCTCCACAACCTGATCCTGATCATGGAAAACGACGACAGGCTACGCGGCCTGTGGTGGCTCAATGACTCGAGCAACCAAGTGGTGTTGTCCCGTGAGCCGGTATGGAGTGGGGGCAACCAAGACGAGTTCATCGATTCGGATGCCTATGAGCTTGCGGCGTGGCTGCAGCACCCTGATCGATACCGGATGAAGTGCAGTGACGATGCCGTGCTCAAAGCTGTCATCGCCGTGGCCCGGCGATACCGGCGTCACCCGATTCGCGAGTACCTGTCAGCGCTGAAGTGGGACGGCGTGCCGCGTGTTGAAGGGATGCTGGTGGATCTGTTCGGCGCGGCCGATACCAGCTACAGCCGACGCGCAGCGCAATGTTTCATGGTGAGTGCGGTGGCGCGAGTGTTGTGGTTCGATACGAAGCAGCCGGCCGTTGGTGCGCAGGTTGACTTCATGCTGGTGCTGGAGGGCGAGCAAGGTAAGCGCAAGTCGAGCGCGCTGCGGGCGATCTTTGGCAGCCAGTGGTTCGTTGAGACCAGTGAGTCCCCCAGCGCGAAAGACTTCTATCAGGTGATCCAGGGGGCGTGGGGCGTGGAGATCGGCGAGATGGACTCGTTCTCCAAGGCTGACGTGACCAGCGTAAAGACCGCGATAACCCGGCGCGTGGACAAGTTCCGTGCGCCCTATGAGCGGGTGCCACGAGCGTACAGGCGTGAGTGCGTGTTCGCCGGTACCACGAACGAGCACCAGTATCTCCGCGACCCCACCGGTGGCCGCCGCTTCTTGCCTGTGCGCACCGATGGCGAAGTGCTGATCGAAAAAATCACTGAGCTGCGTGACCAATTGTGGGCCGAGGCGGTGCATATGTTCGGCGACGGGTTCGAGTGGTGGACGCTTCCTGAAGATGCAGCCCAGCAACAAGCCGAGCGGTACGTGGGTGACAGCTGGGAAGGGAGAGTGGAGTCGTGGCTGGACATGCGTGCTGATGAGGGCCGGTATCCCGGCAGGTTGAAGTTCGTCACACGAGTGGACTGGACCACAACGGACGAGATCTTGGTGCATTCCATCGGGCTGGATGCGGGCAAGCATGGAAAGCCCGAACAGATGCGTGTGGCTGCGATCCTGAAGACGTCAGGCTGGGAGCAGCAGCGTAAGCGATGGCCAGGGGGCGGGCGCGAGTGGCGCTGGTTTCGTATAGGCGACGTGGACAACTGGTTGTCGCAACAGAGCCGGCGGGCGGAGGAGGTGGTCGATGCTCCTGACTTCTGACCTATGCCGACGGCGGGTGTCCCGACCGTCCCGACCTGTCCCGACCTCTGTCCCGACCTCTAGCCAAGCAGGGCAGGGGTGTCCCGACCGTCCCGACCTTTTTCGCGTGCGCACGTACAGGTTGGGAGTTTTCACAATTCTAAAAATCAATAACAGGTCGGGACAGTTGGGACAGTTGGGACAGATCAATAGCTTCAATGGTTTCGGCCGTCCCGACCTCTGTGAAAGGTCGGGACACGTCGGGACGGCTGGGTTCATCGGTGTTTCACGGGAATCTCGCCGTGGAGCACGCGACGGGGGACGTCATCGCATCCGTTCAGGTTCGGGCGTTCAGGTTCGCGGGTCCTCCCAAGAGGGGGTGGCTACGGGTAATTCGGACCCCGACAAAACGCTAGTCGCGGGGGTTTTCAAGGGGGGTTATGTTGATGCATGACCTGACCTTGCCCATGACGCAGGCTCGCTTTGGCGATCTCGTTGGTATCACCCAGCCGGCGGTGAGCGAGCTGGTCCGCCGCAAGATTCTCCCGGATGGTGCCAGTGCTGACGAATGGCTGCTGGCCTACTGCGATCACCTGCGCGAGATGGCCGCTGGCCGCGGCGGTGAGAGCGGTGCTGAGCTGGTGGCCGAGCGCGCGCGCCTGGCTCGCGAGCAGGCCGACAAGATCGCGATGCAGAACGCCGTCACGCGCGGCGAGCTCGCGCCTGCATATGTGCTGGAGGAAGTTCTCGCCCGCGTCGGTGCGCGAGCCGCCCGTTTGCTGGAGACGATTCCAGGCACGCTGCGCCGCCGGCTGCCGCAGCTGAGTGGCGACGACATCGCCGTCGTAAGCGGCATCGTGGCCAAGGCCCGCAATCTCGCCGCGTCGCTGAAGCTGAGCGATGTGGACGTCGATAGCGATGACGCAGCCGTCGACGATGGTCCGGCTGCTGGTGATGACGAATGAGCCTACTCGCGGGCGTTGATCCGTTGCAGCTGCAGGCCGTTGAGCGCCACCTTGTACGCGGCCTGGCCGCATTTGCGGCGCAAGAGCCGGTGACGCTGGAGTGGTGGGCCAGCGAGAACTTCTACCTGTCCGCCGAATCCAGCTACGTGGAACAGACGTGGACGCCCTGGCCGTTCCAGCGAGCCATGATGGCGGTGATGAGTAACGACGATGTCCGTTTCGTCGATATCAAGAAGTCCGCACGCGTTGGCTACACGAAGATTCTGCTGGCGCTCATTGGCTACAACGCCGAGCACCGGCGCCGTAACCAGGCTCTGTGGCAGCCCACCGACGATGACGCCGAGGACTTTGTAAAGTCCGAGCTCGAACCGATGCTGCGTGACGTGGAAGTCATGCGCAGCGTGTTTCCCATGTACCTCCAGCGGCATAAGGACAACACGCTCCAGCAGAAGAAGTTCATCGGTTCGATGCTGCGCGTGCGCGGTGGCAAGGCCGCGAAGAACTACCGCCGCATCTCCATCGACACGGCCATGCTCGATGAGCTGGACGCTTTCGACAACGACGTCGAGAAGGAGGGCGCACCGGACTTCCTTGCGGGAAAGCGCCTGGAAGGCGCAACTTTCCCTAAGCTCATCTGCGGCAGCACTCCAAAGCTCAAGGGTTTCAGCCTGATCGATCGCCGTTTTAACCAGGCTGATGAGCGCTTCACGTTCCAGATCGAATGCCCGCAATGCCAGGATTTCCATGCTCTCTCTTGGGGTGGCAAGGACGAGCCGCACGGGTTCAAGTTTGAAAGGAGCGAGGCCGGTGAATTGTTGGGCGTGTACCACCTGTGCCCGCACTGCACATTCCCACTTCGACAGGCCGACTTCCTCAACGCCGCCGAGCGTGGCGGGTGGCTCAACGAGCGTGGTGACATTTGGCTGACGGATGAGGGCCGCTTTGTCACACCCAGCGGTGAACCGGTTGCTGCGCCCGCCCATGTGGCGCTGCACGTGTGGACGGCATACAGCCCGACCGTGTCTTGGCTGTCCATCGCGCAGGACTTCTTCGCCGCCTATGCCAAGCAGCAGGAGGGTGACGACTCGCTGATGAAGGCCTTCGTCAATACCACGCGCGGTGAGGCGTGGGAAGGCGAGATCGAACGCACGGATGCCGAGGAGCTACAGGCCCGCGCCGAGCCATTCCCATTGCGTCACATGCCGCGCGACTGCCTGCTTCTGCTGTGCGGCGGCGACACCCAGGGCAACCGCCTCGAGTTCGGCGTGTGGGGCGTTGGCCGTGGCGGCCAGCTGTGGACCATCGATCACCGCGTGTTCTTTGGCAACCCAGCGCAGCAGGCCGTGTGGGACGAAGCCGAAGATTTCCTGCGCACCGCCGAGTACACGCATGTCTGCGGTCGCAGCCAGCGCATCTATGCCACGGCCATCGACTCGGGCGGCCACCACCCGGACGCTGTGTACGCTTTCGCCCACAAGCTCAAGGCACTGAGAGTATTTGCCGTAAAGGGCGCTAGCGGCCAAGAGCGTGCCATCGACAACGGCAACACCCGCGTCGGCTACAAGTGGAACGGTCGCACCGAGCGTAGCGGCCCCGTACTCTGGCACGTCAGCACCAACCTCGCGAAGGATCGCTTCCAGGCGCGGCTCGATGTGGTCGCGCCCGGCCCGGGCTACGTCCATTTTTCCAGTGAGCTCACAGCCGAGTGGTTCAAGCAGATGGCAGCCGAAGTGCGCGCCACGCGCCGTACCAAGGCTGGAACTGAAAGCCGATGGACCCCCATCCGCAAGCGCAATGAGGTCAAGGACTGCAGCACCTACCAAATATGGCTGGAAGAACGCCTCGACCTGTGGTCTCCCCGCAAAGCCAAATGGTGGGATCAACTGGAGGAGCAGGTGCAGCCCGAGAATGACCTGTTCAGCGCACCGCTGCCCGCGGCGGTTCCCGTGGTGGTTTCTGATTCCGCAAAGGCTGCGCCAGCCATCAGGGTGCCGGGGAAACCCATGGGTTCCCGTGAAACATCGCAACAGGACTTCGGCTCCAGCCAGTGGAGCGCCCGTCTATGAGTAATACACGTGATATCGACGCCGTCGAGAACCTGCGCCGTTTGGTCGTGCGTGGCATCGTCGAACAGACCGGTCTCAACGAGGAGCACGCCATGCCGTACGCCACCGCGGTTGTGGCTGTTCTGCAGGAAGAATTCGGGGGTGAACGGTTACACATCCCCAAGCCGCCCGCGGCAGCGACGATCCAGGCGCGCATGGACACCGTCCGACACGAGCTCGAGTCCGGCGCACACTGGCGGGTAGTCTGTCGCCGCCACGGCATTTCACGCACGGCCTTGTACCGCATGTTCCCAGGCGGATTGCCAAAGGCGCATAGCGCAGCGGTCAAATAGCGCAGCTTTCTCATCCGTCCCAGTCTAGTGGCAAAGACTGGGACGATGGATTTTCAAGCTGCTGATTTTCAAGGAATAGATTGGCTTGCAGTCCCAGCTTTCTGGTAACAGTTGGGACGGGCGGATCTTCAAGCTATGCAACATGGCGACGACCGCACAAACCATGCTGCAGACCTACATCAACGCCGAGCAGGCGGTGCTGTCGGGTCAGTCCTGGCGCATGGGCGAGCGTCAGCTCACCCGCGCCGATCTTGCCGAGATCCGCGCCGGTCGTCGTGAGTGGGAGGCGCGTGTCGCGTCTGAAGCTCGTGGCGGCAGTCGCATGTCGGTCGCGCTGGCTGATTTCCGGTGCCGCGAATGAACCGGCTCGATTCCGCCATCGCCGCCATCTCGCCCGGCTGGGGCGCCATGCGCGCCCGTGCCCGCGCAAAAATCGCCGCGTACAGCTCGGCCTACGATGCGGCCAACCCCACGCGCCTGCGGGAGTCCGCGCGCGACTTCGGTTCCGGAAACGCCGTGGTGGCCAGCGGATCCGTCCGCATCCGCACTCAAGCCCGCCACTTGGACCGCAACCACGACATCGTGGTCAACGGCTTCAACCAGATGGTCCAGAACGTCATCGGCCGAGACGGCATTGGCATCGAGCCGCAGCCACGCGATGCAAACGGCGACATCGTGGAATCGCTGGTGGATCAGATCACGCCGCTGCTACGTGATTTCTGGAAGCGCCCGGAAGTCAGCTGGTGCCACGACTTCGGCTCCGCGCAGCGGCTCATGGCCCGCACCCTGTTCCGGGATGGCGAGTGCCTGTATCAGGACCTGATCGGTCCGGTTCCTTTTCTCGATCACGGCACCACCGTGCCTTACAGCATCGAGATGATAGAACCGGACCTGATGCCGCTCGATCTCAATGATTCCACGCGCAACATCATCCAGGGCGTGGAGCGCAACGCGTGGGGTCGCCCCGTTGCCTACCACCTATACAAGCAGCATCCCGGCGACCCCAACGTTCTGATGCCGGAGATCAAGCGCGTCAGCGCGGATTTCGTGCATCACGCAAAAATGGTGGATCGCATCGGACAAGTGCGCGGAGTCAGCGTGCTGGCTTCCGTGCTCACCCGGTTGGATGACCTGAAGGACTATGAGGAGTCCGAGCGCGTCGCCGCAAAGATCGCGGCGAGTATGGCCGCTTTCATCATCAAGGGCGATCCGCAGAGCTACAGCGAGAGCGAAGACAAGCCCAGCGGCCGGCGCATGCGCTTTCAACCTGGCATGGTGTTTGATGACCTGGTGCAGGGCGAAAGCGTTGGAACCGTCGATACCAACCGGCCCAACCCGAACCTTGAAACCTACCGCAACGGCCAGCTGCGCGCTGTTGCTGGCGGCATGCGCGTTTCGTTTTCCTCGCTGTCCAAGAATTACAACGGCACGTACTCCGCCCAGCGGCAGGAGCTGGTGGAGCAGTACGGTGCCTATGGCGTGCTCGCGTACGAAGTCATCTCGCAGATCGTGCGCCCCATCTATGAACGCTTCATCCAGGCGGCCATCGCGTCTGGTGAGCTGGTGATCCCGTCCGGCGTTTCGCGGGCCACCGTTTCCGATGCCATGTTCATGCCGCCGGTGATGCCGTGGATCAACCCCGTCCACGAAGCCACCGGCCTACGGATGATGATCCGCGCCGGCATCCGCTCGCTCACGTCCGTCATCAGCGAGCGTGGCGGGCGCATGTACGACACGTTGGAAGAGATCCGCAACGAGCGTGCCTGGGCCAATGAGCTGGGCATCACGCTGGACAGCGATCCGAAGCAGGTCAGCAATGCGGGCGTTACGCAGGCGCGCGCGGCCGGCGCTGAAATCCCGAACTCATTCGAGGACACCCAATGAATCACCTTCACCCGCACCGGCTGCACGCCGGCATCGCCCTGGTGCTGGCCACATCGTTCTCCTTCGACAACATCGGCCTGGAAACGCTGGCGCCGGAGTCGAAAGGCAAGTCCGTGCTGGCACTCAATACCACCGCTGGTGGCGAGGCCGAACTGCTGATCTACGGTCCCATCGGCGACTACTACTGGGGCGAAGGCGTCACCGCCATGGGTGTGGTGGAGCAGTTGGCCGGTACCAACGCCAGCGTCATTAACGTGCGCATCAACTCCGATGGAGGCGTTGTCACTGATGGCCTCGCCATCTACAACGCGCTCAAGCAGCACCCGGCCACCATTAATGTCACTGTCGACGGTGTGGCCGCCAGCATCGCCAGCCTGATCGCCATGGCCGGCAGTACCCGTCGTATGCACGCCAACACCATGATGATGGTGCATGGCCCGCAGGGCGGCGGTTGGGGCTTTGCAGGCGACCTGCGCGATCGCGCAGACGCCATCGACGTGTACGGTCGCTCGATGCTGGAGAGCTATTCCGCACGAGCCAAGAACCCGGCCGACATCGAAACGATGCTCACCGACCGCAAGGACCACTGGCTCACCGCGGCCGACGCCGTCGCACTCGGCCTGGCAGACGAGATCATTCCTGACGTGCAGCCCGAACCCGCAGACAGTAGCGTGGCTGCTGCCGCATTGCTGTCCTACGTATCGGCCATCTCCAACACCAGCGGCGCGGTGCATGCCTCGCTGCGTCACCGCATCCAGTCGACCACCACGGCGGCTGCCTTCGCCTCGCTTCGCGAGGGACACCAGCGGGCCATCGTTGCCCAACTTGAGGACTCCAGCATGAAACAGCAGTGCCAACTGATCATGGCGCAGGCGGGCACCGCTCCGGCTGCTGCCCCCACCACTGCCGCCGCCACTCCGGCCACCCCGGCCGCGGCCGCTGCACCAGCAGCACCAGCCTCTGTCGCCACCGCACCCGCTCCGGTTGTTGCAGCCGGTACCGCGCCGACCGTCAGCGACGTGCTTGCCGCCATGTCGGCCCGCGCCTCGTCCATCCGCACCGTGTTCGCCGGGTTCCGCGACGTGGCCGGCGTCGCCGCGCTGGAGAACGAGTGCTTGGGCGATCACACCATCACCGCCGAGGTCGCGCAGGGCAGGCTGCTCGCCAAGCTCGCTGCCAGTGGCCAGCCGCTGAATGGTGGCTTCAACCAGCAGATCACCGACGTGGTGCCGGAAGAAGACAACCAGCGCCGTGCCCAGATCAACGCTTTGCTGGCCCGTGCCGGCGTGCTCACCGGCGATGCCGCCGTGCAGGCGCGTGACGGCAACCCCTACGTCAATACAACGCTGTTGGGCCTGGCCGAGCAGTCGCTGATCCGCGCCGGCGTCAACACTCGCAGCATGGACCGCGAGGAAATCGCCCGCCGCGTGCTGGCCGTGCAGACCACCAGTGATTTCCCGGTGCTGCTGGAAAACACCCTGCACAAGATCCTGATCGGCGCCTACAACCTGCAGGCGTTTACCTGGAACCGTTTCTGCTCCACCGGCACCCTGTCGGACTACCGTCCGCACAACCGCTATCACCTTGCCGGCTTCTCCGACCTCAAGCCGGTCAACGAGGCGGGCGAGTACGAAAATGGCGTGCTGGGCGATGGCGAGAAGGAAACCATCAAGGGCGCGCGCAAGGGCCGCATCCTGCAGATCACACCGGAAGTGCTGGTCAACGATGATTTGGGTTCCTTCGTCCGCATCACAACCGCGCTGGGCCAAGCCGCTGGTCGCACCATCGAGAAGGATGTCTACGCGCTGCTGGCGTTGAACGGCGGTCTCGGCCCGGTGATGAGCGACGGCAAGACGCTGTTCCACGCTGACCATAACAACATCGCCGCCGGTGCCGATATCAGCGTCGATGCGTTCGATGCGATGCGCCAGCTGATCGAGAGTCAGATGGATCCGGGCGGTAACGATTACCTGGATATCACGCTGTCGCGCTTCCTCGGCACCTCCGCGATGAAGGGCAAGGCCGGGCTGGTCAACAGCGCCGAGTACAACCCGGACGTCAGCAACAAGTTCCAGCTGCCCAACATCGCGCGCAACACCTTCACCGAGATCATCACCTCGCCGCGCCTGGGTGCCGGCAAGGCGTGGTACGGCTTCGCCGATCCGGGCATCGAGCCGGTCATCGAAGTGGCGTTCCTCAACGGCGTGCAGACGCCCGTACTGGAGCAGGAGAACAACTTCCGCACCGACGGCCTGAGCTGGAAGGTCGTGCACAAGTACGGCGTCGGGGCTGTCGGCTGGCGCGGCGCGGCCCGCAACCCGGGCGCGTAACGGAACAAGCCGGCGGCCTCGAGCCGCCGGCTGCACCGAGCACGTTTCGCATCGAATCCAACAACGCCACTTGAGGACCAACGTCATGGCGAAAAACTACAAATTCCCGGGCGCTGTGATCGATATCACCGCTTCCGCCAACCTCACCAGCGGCCAGGCCGCCATCGTCGGTGCCGTGCTGGCCGTCGCACTGGTGGATATCCCCGCTGGCAGCAAGGGCAGTGCCCAGATTGAGGGCGTGTTCGAGCTGCCCAAGTTGGGAACCGCGGTCGTTGCCAACGGCGCCAAGTTGCATTGGGCCGCATCTGCGGGTCGCTTCATCGTCGCCGCTGCTGCGGCCGGAGATCTAGAGAACTGCGCTGTCGCCGTCGCCGATGCCGGCAATGGTGCCCCCGCGGTGCTGGCCAAGCTGACGCCAGGTGCAGGTGCACTGAAGGCCTGACTTATGCCCGTCATCACCCACAGAACGGCCGGGTGCCGTGGGTGATGGCGGGGCTTCCAGATGAACGAACAGGGGATGACTGTGCGCAGCGAGGGCCTGGCTGAAATGGCAAATCAAACCTCCAATGCCGTCAACGTTGCCACCAAGGTCACCACCTACGGCGGCAGTGTGGGAGCCGTCTTCTTCGGGCTCACCGCAAGCGAAATGGCAGCGGTGAGCGGTGTGGTCATCGGCCTGTTGGGCCTACTGGTCACTGTGATCTTCAAGTTCCGCGACGACCGTCGTAATGCCCAGCGCCATGCGCTGGAGATGCGCCGGCTTCAGCGTGAGGTGGACCACCATGTCTGACAACGAAAGCAAATCCCCCGTAAGAATCCTCGTTGCTGCGCTGGCCCTGTCGGCTGCCGGCCTGATCGGCATCGTGACCCGCGAAGGGTATACGGAGAAGGCCGTCATCCCGACCACGGGTGACGTGCCCACCGCGGGCTTCGGTTCCACCGTGCATGCCGATGGTACCCGCGTGCGCATGGGCGACCGCCTGGATCCAGTTCGCGCCCTTCACACCGCCCAGGCACACATCGCCCGCGATGAGGCACAGTTCCGCGCCTCGCTGCCGGGTGTTGCCCTGACCCAGGGTGAGTACGACCTGTACCTGGATTTCACCTACCAGTACGGCAGCGGCAACTGGCAGCAGTCCAGTATGCGTCGCAATCTGCTGGCCGGCGACTACCGTGCCGCCTGCGATGCGCTATTGCGCTACCGCTATTCGGCTGGCTACGACTGCAGCACGATGGTCAACGGCAAGCTCAATACCCGCTGCGGTGGTGTGTGGACGCGTCAGCAGGAGCGCCACGCCAAGTGTTTGGCCGAGCAGGTGGCGCAATGATCACCCGGATCCTCATCGCCATCATTCTTGCCCTGCTCGCCGTTTTGGTGTGGCAGCGCGGCAGTGTTGCCATCGCGCACCGAGCCGCCGACAACGCCGCAGTCGCCCGTGACGTGGCGACCAGTGAGCGCGACAGCGCCCGCGCCGAACTGGCTCAGGCGAACAACGTCATCACCATCGAGCGCAGCAACGCCGCCAAGGCCAGTGCGCTTGCTGCTCAATTCGAAAAGGACAGAGCTGATGCGCAAGCTGCATCTGATCGTGTTGTTGCTGATCTGCGTGCTGGCAACCTTCGGCTGCACCAGCGCTGGCAAGCTGCAGTCGCTACAGGCGAACTGTCCACGGCCGCCGCAGCCGCCAGCGGCGTTAATGGTGGCGCCGCAGACCGTGAAGCAAGTGCGGGCAGAATTATTGGAGCCGCCTCCGCCTGCGAGGCCCAGGTAGCTGGCTTGCAGGCATTCGCGCGGCTGTGTGCTGCTGGGGGTACTCAGTGAGCCTCGTGCGTATCGCTGTGGATGCGGACAACATGCTGGCCCGGCAGTTCAGCGAGATCGAGCGGCAGAACCTGCCGTTCGCGGTGATGCAGGCGTGCAATGCCACTGCGTTCGAGATTCGGCAGGTGTGGGCGCGCACCGCGCCGCGCGTGTTTGACCGCCCGGTGCCGCTCACGCAGCGCGCCGCGCAGTACCGCAAGGCTACCCGCGCCAAGCTGTTTGCCGAGGTCTACCTGCGCGACGAAGCTGTCGGTGGCACGCCGCCGGCGAAGTACCTGCTCGCGCAGGTCGACGGCGGACAGCGCCGCAAGAAGGGGTTCGAGGTTCTGCTGCAGCAGAAGGGAGTCATGCCGCCCGGCATGTTTGCCATTGCCGGCGAAGGCGCCAAGCTCGACCGCTACGGCAACGTCAGTGCCGGCCAGGTAAGCAAGATTCTGTCGCAATTGGGCGCGCGTCAGGACAGGTATCAGAACAGCACCGAGGCTAGTGCAAAGCGCCGTGGTCGCCGGAAGCGCGGCGGCGAATACTTTGCATTGCAGCAGCGGCGTGGACGTTTGCTGCCGGGCATCTACGAGCGCGTTGGCTTTGCGTTCGGCTCGGCCGTGCGCAGTGTCTTCATCTTCAGCAGCCAGGCCAACTACCGCCCGCGCTACAACATCTTCGTGCTGGCCCAGCGGCAGTGGGATTTGCTGATGCCGTTCCATTTCAATCGCGAGCTGGCCAAGGCGCTGGAGTCGTCGCGGCATCGGGGGCGGTCGTGAGCCAGAAGGCCTTCCTTGCCGCGTTCGATTCCATGGCAATCAACAGTGCCATCGGTGCCGGCATGGGCGATGACGCGAAATACACCGCGCCCGGCGGCCAGCCCATTGCCTGCCGTGTGCTGGTTGACCGTGGCGTGCTGAGTTGGGGCGATGATCCCATGCCGGTTGCCGGTGACAACGTCACCGTGAGCTTCCTGCGCACCGAGCTTGACCCGGTGCGCGGCGCGGTGGTGGTCGTGGACGGCGACATTTACAAGCTCACCGACAAGTTGCGCGACGACGGCTCACTGAGTCGCTGGCAGGTGGCCCGTGGCTGAATCACCGCGCAAGCAGCTTCTGGCTGCATTCGAGCGCTGCTTGGCCGGGATCGTCGCCGGGGGCGAATACAGCACCAGCCTGGGCGCCGTGGTCACGCTGGAGCCCGGGCAGCTCGATCCCGAGCACGTGGACGATGGCATCGCCGTGTACGTCGAGAAGCAGGAGCGCGCGAGCGATTCGGCAGTCACAAACACGCATCGCCTCACGACGGTGGGCATCGTCGTGAAGTGCCGCGCAGCAATGGAAGCCGAGGCCGTCATTGATGTTGCCGTGCAGGACATCGAGCAGGCGCTGCATGGCAAGCCAAAGGAGTGGCCACTCGGCTTCCAGGCCCCGGACTACCAAAGCATGGAATACCTGCGCGCCCCACCAGGGGCCGATTGGGTAGGTGCCTTGCTCCGTTACACCTCCAACATCCCCATCCGCAATCGCTAACCGCCGCCCCGCGGCACAACCGGAGACACCCTCATGCAAGACCAAAGCTACCTGGGCAGCGGCAAGTTGATGATTCGTGAGTTCGGCGCCACTGCGCCCTACGTCGAAATCGGCAACTGCTCCGCCCTCACGCTCAGCCCGCAGAGCGAGAAGAAGACGCTGCCCGACCACACCGCGCCCGGCGGCGGCGTGCGCAACGAAGTTGAGCGCCTGACCGGTGTGGAACTGGGGTATACGTTCCACGACTTTGCACCGGAAAACTTTGCCCGCGCCTTGCGCGGTACCGCCGAGGCTGTCGTCGCTGGCAACGTAGTGGACGAATCCGTTGTCGCCTATGTGGGTGGCTACACGCCGCTTGCCAAGCTGGCATCGGCCGTCACCTCGGTGAAGGACGCCACCGAGGCCACCGTCTACGTTGCCGACACCGACTATGTCTTCCAGGACGGCGGTATCTTCATTCCGGCCGAAAGCAGCATTCCCGAGCCGGTGGCGGGTGCCGCCAACATCAAGGTCAGCTACGCCAACAAAGCCCAGACGAAGGTGCAGGCGCTGGTAAACCCGGCCAAGCAGTACCAGGCGCTGTTCCTCGGCCTGAACGAAGCGCAGAGTGGTAAGGCCGTGCGAATCAGCGTCCACAAGATGAGCGGCGGCTTGATGCAGCAACTTGGCCTCATTGGCGATGACTACGGCGCCGGCGAAGTGACTGGCTCGTTGCAGGCTGACACCACCAAGGCAGCAGGCCTGTCGCGTTACTTCGTGGTCGAGCAGGAGAACGTGGCTTGACCCCCGCCGTAACCGACGACGTGCACGTGCTGGCGCCGGCCAGCACGTCCGTGCAGTTCGCCGGCAGGCAATTAGACGTGCTGCCGGTACGTGCCGGCAATGTGCCGCCGTTGATCCGCGCCGTGGGCCCGATGCTGCAGGCGCTATTTGCCAATGGCGTCGTCAGTGGCGAAGGCGAAGAAGTGGACGTGGATCTGCCGTCGCTGCTGAAGCTCATTGGCGAATCGGGCGACGGCTTCTTCGTCGCACTTGCACTTGTCAGCGGCGTCACCGAGGCCGAGCTGAAAGAGGGCGCTATCGATGACGTACTGAAGCTGGCGCAGGTCTGCATTCGGGTGAACCGCGATTTTTTTACCCAGAACGTCGTTCCGCTCCTGGCCGGCATGGCAAGGCAATTGCCTGGGGTTGGGCCGACGCCATCCAGCTCCTGATCGAGCAGGGGCACAGTTTCACCGAGATCCAGCAGTACACGCTCGGCCAGCTTCGGTGCTTCACCGAAGCGGCTGAGCGCAGCCGGCGCCGCCGGCTCGCCGACGATGCCGTAACCGCTCGCGCCGCGCAGTACGACGCCGACGGTTTCAAAAAGTTCCTCACAACCCTGAGCGATTGATGGCCACCAACCCGAATCTCCGCGTACGCATTTCCGCCGACCTTGCCGACATTCGGCAAGGACTCAGCTTGCTGCGCGGCGATTTGGGGCGGTTGCGCCGCGAGTCTGAGCGCACATCGCCCGATACGTCCGGCTGGGTAAGTGGGCTGAAGGCCGCGAGGCAGCAGCTGCTGGGATTCGTCGCTGCATACGCATCGTTGCGCACGCTCGGTGCGCTGGCGTCTGTGTCCGATGAGGCCGCCGGCATCGCCGGCCGCCTGCGATTGGCGACTAAGTCGCAAGAGGAATTCAACGCCGCGCAGGATGAAACCTTCGACATTGCCCAGCGCACGCAGGCCAGCTGGAAGGAGACCGTAGGCCTGTACAACAAGGTCTCGCAATCCGCCGAACAGGTGGGGTTGAGCCAGAAGAAGCAGTTGGAACTGACGGAAGCCGTTTCGATGGCGCTGGCCATCTCGGGCAGCACCGGCGAAGAAGCTAATGGCGTGATGCGCCAGTTCGGCCAGGCGCTAGGCAGCACCCGGGTGCAGGCCGAAGAATTTAACAGCATCAATGAGGGCGGCCAGCGCATCGTGCAGTCGCTGGCCAAGCACCTTGGCATCGCCACGGGGCAGGTGAAGGCCTACGTCAGCGCCGGCAAGGTCTCGAACAAGGACCTTGCACAGGCGCTGATCGAGGACCAGGCGTCCCTGCGCGAAGAGTATGAGCGCATGCCGAAGACCATCGGCGGTGCGTTCGAGCAGATCCGCAACGCGTTTGTCCGCTTCATCGGTGGCCAGAACGAAGCGACGGGCTCCACGCAGGCATTCGTCGGGCTCCTGCGTGACGTGGCCACTGATCTGCCGAAGCTGTTTGAGCCGATTCTGGCCGTGATGGTGCAGTTGGCGACAGCCATGAAGGGCGCGGAGACGGCTGCCGATTCGCTGGGGGAGAAGACCAGTTGGCTGGGTGAAGTGGGCCAGTTCCTCGCCAGTGTTTTCCGGGTCGTGGCCGCCGCCGGCATCGTCGTCAAGAACGTCGTCGAGATCATCACCGTGGCCCTGGTGTCTCTTAATGACGCAGCCATGACCGTGGCCAGCGGCCTGATCGACTATGTGGGCGGTGCATTCCGTAACATCTCCAACAGCTGGCAGGCCCTGAAGGATGAAGGCCCGCTCGCAGCGATGAAGGCGTTCGGCGCAGGCGTTGGCCAGGTCATGGATGGCATGGCGGCGAAACGTCAGTCACTGATCAACACCTTCCAAACCGCCAGTGACATGATCCGCAGCGATGCGGCGGATTTGACGCGCGGTGTCTCCGCGCTCTTCGCGGACATTGAAGCAACGACGGCGCGTGTACGTGGCAAGCCGTCTGAAGATTCGCCCGACGGCAGTGGCGGCACTTCGAACGGCAAGGGCAACGCCGCCAAGGTCGTTGCCGCGTCCAACGCGCTGATGCGCGATTCCGTCACCCGCGCGTTGGCTGAGCTGGATCGGCTCTACCAGGGCAACGAAATCGGGCTGAAGGAATACTTCGCCACGCGCCTGAAGCTGCAGCAGCAGTCCATCGATCTGGAGATCGAGCAGGCACGTATGCAATTTGCCGCGACGAAGGACGGTGCGCAGCGTCAGAAGCTCGAAGAGCAGATCATCAAGCTGCAGCGCGACCGCGCTGATGCTACTAGATCTGCTGCGCGCGATCAGCAGAAGGCTGAGGAGGAGCTGGCCAAGACCTTGGGCGACGTGAAGATTCGGCTCATGGAATTGGACGGGCGCCCCGGCGATGCCGAGCGCGCGAAGCTGGAGGGCCAGTACCTGGAGCTGTTCAAGCGGCTTGAGGCCGAGACCGATGAAACCGGCAAGGCCATGGTGCGCAACCTCATCGAGCGGTTGGTAGACAAGGCCAAGCTCGACGAACTGAAGGCGGCCGGCCAGAAGATCACCAGCGCCCTGCAGGCCAAGGAAACCAGCATCAGCGCCCAGGTGAGTGGTGGCATGCTCGGCTACGGCGAGGGTGAACGTCAGTTGGCTGAAGCACGCGCCAAGGCGCTGACTGAGCTGCGCGCCCTGCGCGAAGCTTCCCGCCTGGCCATGGAGGGCATGCAGAAGGGCTCCCCGGAGCAGACCGCAGCGGTGGCCGGCATCGAGGAAATTGACGCACAAATCGGCAACGTCATAGCGGCGCAGCAAGTATGGCGCCAGAAGATCGAAGACATCGGCTCCTCCGCCTTCGGTGATTTCCTGGGTGACCTTGCCACGGGTGCGAAGTCCTTCAAGGATGCATTCGCGGATATGGTCAAGAGCTTCGTGGCAGGCGTGGCGAAGATGATCGCGCAGGAGATGGCGCTGCGTGCGATCAAGGCTGCAATGAGTATGTGGGGTGGAGGCGGTGCCGCAGCTGGCGCATCGGTACCGGTCCAGCACACTGGTGGTATGGCTGGGCAAAGCGCCGTAAGGATGCGCGTCAACCCCATGTTGTTCGGGCACGCTCCCAGATATCACAGCGGTGGTATTGCGGGCCTGAAGCCGGACGAAGTGCCAGCGATCCTGCAGACCGGTGAACGGGTGCTCTCGCGCCGACAGACTGCGGCCTATGAGGCGAGTCTGAGTGCCAAGGAAGGAGGTGGCGTGACCACGCCCATTGTGGCCATCGGCGATGACGCAGTAGCCAACGCGCTGGCGAGTTCTGCGGGTGAAAAGGTGGTGATCACCCACGTGCGCAACAACTGGGGAGGGCTGTCGCGTGGCAACTGATGCCCCATTGTGGGATTACCCCATTGGCGGTGATATTGCGTGGCAGTTCGAATGGTTGACCGAAGTGCTTTCGCCGGGTACGGGAAACCAGCAGCATCGTCGGCTTCGTGATGCGCCGCGTGTCACAGTGTCGTTTGATTCTTTGACGGAGGGGGCCAAACGCCGCACGCTGGAGAACCAGCTCTCTGCCCGCGGCTCTCTGCCGTGGAAGTTGCCGCTCCCGGCGGGTGGTGGCGTGCTCACTGCCGACGTTGCGGCAGGTGGCAGTGCGCTGTCGGTGGCTGGTGTCGCTCCATGTTTCGTAGCCGGCGGCCAGATACTGCTCACGCATGGCGCGCGGCAGGAGGTATGCAGCATTGAAAGCGTCGCGGGCAGCGCGATTGCCCTGACGGGGCCCATCGGCGCGTCATGGCCGGCTGGAGCCAAGGCCTTCCCGCTTTACGATGGCCGGCTCTACACGCTGCCTGCGGTGTTCAGGTTCAATGGTAACTCGTCGTACTTGCGGCTTGAGTTCGCGCTTGATGGGGATATTCCGGTAGCTCTGCCGGTCGAGAGTAGCGTCTACCGAGATTTCCCTGTGCTTGAGGTCCCCGTCGATTGGAGCGTGGACCCGAGTTGGGCGCCGACACGTGAGCTTCTGGCGCGAGACACGGGCACATCCGCGATCTTCACTTATGACCAGCGCGGATACGCTCTGCCAGAACTGGCTTTTAGCTACACCGCCGTCGGTGCGTCGGAGATCGGTGCGTTGCTGTCGCGCCTGTACGCGCTTGCGGGGCGCTTTGGTGCCGTGTGGGTTCCGACCTACGGCCAGGAGCTTCGCGTCGCTGCAGCAGCGGCAGCGGGCGCGCTGTCGCTCGATGTTGAAGCTTGTGGGCTGGCTGGCCAGACGCTTCTTCCATCACGGCGTGATATTCGCATCCGCCTGGCTGATGGCACCTTGCTCTATCGACGCGTGCTGGCCGTGGGCGCCGTTGGCGGAACGATAGAGCGGCTGACGGTGAGTGAATCCTTGCCGGCATTCTCGACGTCATCTGTCGTTGAGTGCGGGTGGATGTTCCTGGCCGCGCAGTCGGCGGATATCGTCAAGCTGCGGTGGTGGAAGGATGACGTGGCATCGATCGATTTCTCTTTCAAGGAGATCGCCCATGGTTATTGAGCGCTGGGGCCGCCAGCCCGTGCACCTGTTCGTCTTCACCCGGCAGAGCAAGGTCTGGCGCTACTGTTCCGGCAATCGTGACCTGGTGATCGGCGGGGTCACCTACGTTGCCTCGCAGATCGAGCGCGGCGAGATCAAGCAGACCGTTGAGCGAGCTAAGGATTCACTGAGCATCACCTTGAGCTACCTGCTGGACCCCGTCGCGCCGGAGTATCCGCCGACGCAAGAGCTGGGCGACAACTGGTTCCCCAACATTCCCACCGATCCGGTTAGCGTCGTGTGCCTCGCCTACGACGCGAGCAGCGGCGATGCGCCCGCGGTTGAGTGGATGGGCACAGCCATCCAACCGAAGTTCACTGATGCGGAGCTCGAGCTTGTCTGCGAGCCTACGAATGGCTTCAGCCGCGCTCGCGGGCAGGGAATGAAGTGGCAGCGCACATGCTGCAAGACGCCGTATTCGACGGGCATTCGCGGCTGCAATCTCGACCGCGCTGCATTCAAGGTCAGCGGCGTGGCCGCTACGGTGACTGCAGCCGGCATCACTGTTGCAGAGTTCGCTGCTGCACCGTACACGCTGGCCGGCGGGTTCATCACCTGGGTCCGACCGGACGGGCTGCTGGATCGTCGGTCTATTACAGGCCACACAGACGCCGGTATATCACTTCTTTTCGGCGCAACCGGGCTACCTGTAGGAACGGAGGTGAGCGCGTGGCCAACCTGCCCCCGCACCTGGGTGGCATGCGAGGCCCGCGACAACACAATCAACTATGGCGGGAGCATCTACAAACCGGTGAAGAACCCGATGGATGGAGTGAGCATGTCATGGGGCTGATCCGTAGTCTCCGCCGCAAGGCCGGTATCTACAGCTGGCGTGCACGGTATTGGTGGCTTGACACTCCGAGCGGCGCAGGTGCGCAGGTTGTGGTGTTCTGCATCGCAGTGCTTGTCGCTGTTATCCAGCTGATCCGCATCGCCACCGCTGCAATCGTGCCAACGCCGGCTGGAGAACCGGTAAAAGCGGTGTATTGGTGGGTCGTGCAGTTGATCATGCTGGTTGTTTCGGCAGCTATTTCCTACGCAATGCGACCAAAAGTTGAGCAGGCCAAGCCGGCATCGAGCGATGCGCCGTCTGTTGAAGATGGGCAATCGGTAAAGCACCACTTCGGTACGTGCTGGGTTGATGACAGTTTCATTCTTGCCTGGTTGCCACTTGGCACAAAACCGATCAAATCGAAAGGCGGAAAGGGTAAATGGACGCCTGGGATTCTTCCCGGTACGACAAATCCAATTGAGGCATGGCTGGACGACAAGTGGAACGTGTCTGGTCTTGGAGGCGTGGATGACCCGTTTGGGGGTGGTTGGGATGATGGCGACAGCGAGCACGGCGACGATTCATTGGACGGGGATCTCTAAATGATTGTCACCGTTCGGCATCTCTTCACTATTCCTGGCTATAGCCCGCGACCCGGCTTCTGCCGTGCTGGCGCGAGGGCGTTTTTCTACCGGTACGGGCTCAACTGGAGCCACTTCGTCGCCAACGGAATTCCAGCGGAAGAGCTTGAGGAGACTGGAGACGGATTGGCTCTTGCCCTGGTGGCGTGGGCTCGCGAGTGCGAAATGAAGGGTGTAACTGATGGGCGGTAAGAACAAATCACAGACTACCGGGTACTGGTACAAACTGATGTACCACATGGGGATCGGTATCGGGCCGATTGACTCCTTCCTCGAGTTCCGCGGCGGTGACAAGACGGCATGGTCTGGGGAGCTTAAGGCGTCCGGAGACGTCGAGGTGAGCCGCCCAAACTTGTGGGGTGGGGAGAAAGATCAGGGGGGCATCATGGGCGCGCTGCGCGTGATGTTCGGCGCCGCGGACCAGATGCCGAGTGAATACTTGAAAGCGCGTCTTGGCCCCATGGTGCCGGCGTGGCGCGGGCTTACTACGGTCATCTTCAGCGGGGCCTACGGAGCCAATAATCCTTATCCGCAAAAAGCGAGCTACAAGATTCGCAAGATCAAGGCTGGGTGGGATGGGGATTGCTGGTATCCCGAGAAGGCTGAAGTATCTGTTGCAATCGGTGGTGAGATGCCAGAAAACAGTGATGGTTGGGAGTACGTGCTGTTGCCCTATCACGAGAACCCCGGGCGAACCAATCTGGATTTTCCTACCAGCGGCTGGCTACCAGCTGGAGCTGGGCCGTTCGATGACAACAACAAATGGACGCGCGACCCCGACTTGAGCGTCTTTTGGATTCGGAAAACCGTTCAGATTCGCGGCGCTGGCCTAGTTCTGCGTGCGGGGGCCGACAATGGATGTGTGCTGTTCGTCAATGGCGAGTTTATTGGGGCCTCCAACCCTGATAACGAGAACGTCCCTAGCAACCAGCAATTCCCTGTTGAGTACTCAATTCCGAGGGCGGGTGAGTATGAGATCGTTGTAAAGGCTTACACGGAATCTACATCGGGAAGCCAGGGGGGGAACTTCCTGGGGGTAAGTGTGCGATCTGAGGGATTGCTCGGTATGAACCCGGCGCACGTCCTGTACTACGCTCGGATGCATGGCGAGATCGGACGCGAGCCAGTCGCGAACATGAATGATGCTAGCTACCGAGCTGCAGCGGACAGGCTGTACGAAGAAGGGTTTGGCGTATGCACAGAGTATGACCCCTCCGCAGAATCTCTCGAAGAGTTCGAACAGCGTATATGCAAGCTTATTGGAGGCAGCGTCAGCCGGAGCTTGATCGATGGGCAGTATTACTTAGATCTTGCACGGGGCGAGTACGTCCTTGCCGATCTTCCGATCATTAATGACGACGACATTATCGATTTCAATTTGCAGCCATCGGTCTTGGACGGCGCGGTCAACAGCGTTAGCGTCAAGTACTTCGATCCAGATCGGAAAGAGCTGATCACGACACCGCCTGCACAGGTCCTGGCTCTTATCGATGCGTTCGGTACTATCCATCAAGAGTTCGATTACCCGGAGATCCCAACGGCAGAGTTGGCGTCACGGCTAGCGGAACGCGATGTGCGGCTTGCGGCTACCCCGACGCGTGCGCAGGAACTTGTAGTGATTCCAGATTCCGTCCGCGCTGTTCGCCCGAACCAGTATTTCCGGCTGCAGTCGCCGCGGCGTCGTATCGCGGATATGGTCTGTCTACTGGGGGAAAAGCAGAGCGGGACCCTCAAGAGCGGTGGCATGAGGATTGTCGCGTCGGAGGATACATACAGCCTGCCGAGCGCAGCGTTTGTCGAGATCGAGGTTGGTGTTGATACACGGCCAGATCAAACTCCGCACCCAATATTGCTTCAGGCAGCCTTTGAGGCACCCTATGTGGAGCTTGTGCAGCGCCTGGACCGTTTGAATCTTGAAGCTTTGCCAGTAGACGCTGGGTATCTGATTGCTGTTGCAAGTCAGCCGGTGAAGGGTGGTCGAAATTTCGAACTGACTAGCTCGACCTCTGGCGGGAGCTTTGAAGTCGGCTCGACAGGGGATTGGGCGCCACTTGCTATTGTCGGAGGCGACCCGGCGGTAGATGTAGTCCCGGAATCAGCAAGTGTCATCAGTGTGAGCACTTTGCGACTTGCAGGGCAGATAGCGATTGGTTCCGCGGCGATATGGGATGCAGAGATCGTCCGCATTGATGCGATCGATGCGCAGACGAGGACGATCACGGTTGGGCGGGGGTGTGCCGACACAATCGCTGCACGGCATGCCGCTGGTTCATCGATCTGGTTTTACGACACCGCAGGGGTGTCGGATCTTGTCGAGTACACGGACGGCGAGGTTGTCGATGTCAAGCTTCTGACGAATACCGGGTCATCTCAGCTCACATTGCAGGACGCGACCACGATCACGGTCGAAATTGCTGGGCGAGCGGCCCGCCCTTATCCGCCGGCGGCGCCGACACTCAATGGCTTGTCTTTCCCTGCTCAGATCTTCGAAACCGCAGACATTGCATGGGCGCACCGAGACCGGATTTCCCAGTCTGATCAGCTCTTCGACCAGAACATGGCGAGCATCGGGCCCGAGCCAGGCACAACGTACAACGTTCGGTGGTTCCTCAACGGAAGCCTCGCGCACAGTGCTTCAGTAGCAGGCGATAGCGTGAGCTACGCACCAACGGCTGACGGAGCACTTCGCATCGAAATAGAAGCGGAGCGCGATGGGTTGGTTAGCTATCAAATGCAGGTTATCGAATGTGATTTCCGCGTGACCGCGTTTCAGAACTACGTGGATCAGGTGGGGGATGCATACACGAACATGGCCGGCGACACTTTCTACGGATAACGACATGGCAAATAAGAGATTCACAGACAACCCTGAATTGGTAGCCCTTAAAGGGAGTGAGATGCTCCCTGCCACTTCGGTGGATGGTGGGATAGACACGGGCTCGAATCCGGTTTCGGCCGGGACAGACATAAAGATAAAGCTTCTGGATGCGCTTGGTCTTAGGGTTGCTGCGGTTCCGGTGGCAAGCGGCGTGGCAGTCGTGGATTGTGGGAATGGCATCAACCGCAATCACACACTTAGCCTCACGGAGAGCGCTACGTTAAGCCTGTCGAATCTGGCGCCCTCAGGATATGTGACCGAGGGTGAAATCCGGGTCAGCCAAGACGGCACAGGCGGTCGGACTCTCACGCTGCCCGCTTCCTTCAAGCCGCTCGGTGGCAGTGACACTTCAGTTAAGGGTGCCGCCAACGCGGTGACGGTCTTGTCGTACAAAACGATGAATGACGGAGTCACGGTCGAGTACGCAATGCAGGAGAGTGCGTAATGCTGCGGAGACTGATGATTGCTTCTGGCTCCGTGGCTACCTGGACTCCCGCTGACCTTTCTCCAGCGATTTGGCTCGATGATGAGGGCGTCATTTCTGAAGCCGGTGGCATGGTTGCATCATGGGCAAGTCGAGGCGGTGGGGCTGCGTTTGCTCAGTCCACCGCCGCGGCCAGGCCTGCATTGATTGCTGGTGAACTTGGCGGGCGTAGAGTGGTGCGGTTTGACGGAATAGATGACAGGTTGCTGAGCAGCTCTGCGGGGGCGTTGTCTATTGCGCGTCATGTTGGTGCGGCTTGGTTGTGCGCTGTTGCCCGCAAGCGTAGCGTTGATTCCTCGGGTGTTAGCCGGATCTTATTCCGTAGCAACGGTGGTGGAGCGGGAGGGATTGAGCGCTGGACGCTCCGCGTCGGGAATGCCGGTGCCGCAAACATCCCTCAGATGGGTGTTCGAAGGCTGGACACAGACACATATGCGTCATTGGCAGGACCGAGCGCAGTGGGCACTGGTTGGCAGATAGTCGTGATGCAGATGGAATGGGCGACCGGCACGGGCATCCTTCGTACCAACGGAGCTGAGGTCGGGCGTAATGCTGCATTGACTACGGTGGGACTCACGTCCGATACGGCTCCCTCCCAGCCAATTGTGATCGGAGGGCACCCGGATGTCGGCGGCAACTACGCGGATGCGGATGTTGCTGGGCTACTTGCCGGCAACGGTGCGGCGTTGCCGGCGTTGGGTGAAATCCAGAAGCTCGAGGGGTGGTGCGCGCATCGGTGGGGGCTATCGGCCCTGCTGCCATCCGGCCACCCTTACCGTGGCAGCCCTCCGTAGGTCTGCCCTAAACAAACCCCTGCAAGCTGCCTTCGGGCGCCACTCCAAGTTTCACCAGCCAAGTGGCGACCATTTCAATGATCGCCGTTTCGTCCTCGGGGTACTGGTCGATCAAACGCTCTTCGACCACGTCGCAGACACCCCAGAAGGTTGTCGACTCGCCATGGCTGAGTAGGGCATGGCTGATCTCGTTGAAGGCAAGCTCGTAGTCAGCGATCTGCTGGTTCATCTGGGGTGCTCGCTCGGATGCAGGCCAAGGCTTCGATGACGTCCTGTACCTGGTCATGGAAGTAACGCAGGTCCTCGTCTGCCACTTGAGGCTCGATCACCTCGACTTCGCCGGCGACGATCTCCGCCAGATCGCCCGCAAGGGCGGTCTGCGCCTCGGGCTTGAGGCGGGTGGCCATGTCCTGGACCCAATGGTCCAGCTCTTCGCGTGTCATCTTGTCCATGCACGAATCCTATGCCTCGGGGGCGTTATGCTCGGGTCAACTGGAGGTGACGCGTGTGCTATTCAGCTCAGATCGAAGCCGACTACAAGAAATTCGTCCGTGAGTTCGGCGCTGTGGTGGACTTGGAGGTGTTCACTCAGCTTTGGCTGCACGACAACAACAAGACCCGCCGGCCGAAAACGCCCAGGGCATTGGATCTGTCGTTCCTCCGCCCTGGAGACTCAAGCGTTGCCGCCATTGCCGCCGAGATTCGGGAATGGGACAACGAGGAGATCGCACAGCTTGAGACAGAGCTGACCAAGCAGACCGAGCGCCTGGCCAACGCCGAGCAGAAGCTGTCCACCAAACCCACGAAAACCGCGGCGAACGAGCAGCGGATCGCTGGCAACAAGATCGAGCAGATCAAGCGCAGGATCGCCGACCTGAAGCGGGCGAACCTGGAGGCGCGGGATTCCCGCATGTTCCCGGGCTACTACTGCCCGGTGCTGGTCAGTGTGGGCGGCAAGCTGGTCGTGAAGCCCATGCGCTACCAGTGTCGGCCGGCGGGGAAGCCTGCGTCCTACGACGAGAAGTACCCCGGCACCTACAACGCCCGCCGGGACAACCTGGAAGGGTTCTGGAAGGGGGAGTTCGGGCACACCCACGGGCTGCTACTGGTCGACACCTTCTACGAGAACGTGGAGGGTGAGGACGGGCAGAACCGGGTGATCCAGTTCACGCCCCGCAATGGTGAGCTGATGCTTGTGGCGTGCTTGTGGTCGCACTGGACCGACCCGAAGGGGAAGGAGCCGGACCTGCTGAGCTTCGCTGCCATCACCGACGAGCCCGAGCCGGAGGTGGCCGCCGCCGGCCACGACCGGACGATCATCAACATCAAGCCCGAGCACATCGAGGCCTGGCTCAACCCAGACCCGGCAGACCTGCAGGCGCTATACGCGATCTTCGATGACAAGCGGCATCCGTACTATGAGTACAGAGTTGCTGCGTGAAGCATGGGCTTCTGTCTATCCACGCAATAAACAGCCTAGAATTCCGGGGTTGGGATGAACGGCTAATTCTAGGAGCGTGGGGCATGGATGGAGCGTTGATATCGTTGTTGCAGACGTCGGGACTAGGGCTATTTATTTGGTATCTAGTTAATTCACTCAAGAGCCAGATCAAAGGATTGGAGAGTCTGGTTGAGACGCAGAGTCGAACTATCCAAGTAATGGATAAGAGGATCGAAGAAACTGAAAAAATCGGTGGAATATATAGAAATCTTTTATCTGATTTGCCAACGGATATTGATAATTATAAAACGTTCATATCGAAGACTAAGGACACAATTATAGTTGAGCTTCAGGTGAAGCACGATGAGGCTCAGGCCAAACTAAAAGATGTCGAAGAGCGTATTAGAGCCACTCAGTCAACCGCAGAGAGAACCGACTTGCGGGTTAAGGTTCTAAAGAACCTGCTCACCAAGCAGAGGGATGTTCTCGGGTTTCCGCGCTCGCTTGATCTTGTGGCGATATGCGAATTTGGTGGTCGGCTTATTGAGGATAGCGTTTCTTGCATTGTCGAAGAGGAAAAGCTTGAGAAATTTTTGGCGCGAATTGATTACCAGCTCGTGGTCACTTCGGACAAGTCAATTATGAAGTCAGTATTCCAGGATAAGCGCTTGCCGAGTGGTGTTGCAGTTGAGATTGCGCTGTCATCATCTTCAGTCGACGGTGGGTGGTACTGCCTCGCAGATAACTGGATTTTTGCAAGTCCTATATTCATGGGGGGGCTGAGGGACGAATTCAATATTGTAAAGTCTCGTGATTGATCTGGGTTGGGATCAGGTAGGATACGTTTGTGCAAAATTCAAAATAGGCGTGTGGCTTCGGTTCCGATAAGTGGCACCAACTATGGTGACTGGTCGTCCTTTGATTGCACCCTATGTTGAAGGTTCTCCGGGCGAAGGTTCGTATAACGCTTGAGGGTGGCCCAGCTCTCGTGGAGTGTAAACAGCGCCACTTCGTGGATGCCGTAGCCTGCCTCGAATAGGCGGCTGGTGGCTTCGTGGCGTAAGTCATGGAACCGCAGGTCAGCGATTTCCAGCACGTGACAGGCGCGGGTAAAGGCTGCGCCCACTGATTTTGGCTCGAACGGGAAAATGAGCGGATTGAGTTCGCCATCGGGCAATAGCTGTCTCGGCTGCCGTTCGATTACTTCCAGTGCCTCTTTCGACAACTTAAACACCTTGTGATTACCCAGCTTATGGGTAGGGTGCTTCACGTCGCGCAGGCGGCACACGGCCTTTGCGGTGTCCAGATCATCCCAGCGGAGGCGTGTTATCTCTTCCTGGCGGCGTGCGCTATGGATCGCGAACCACATGATGTCGCGCATCGGGATCGCGGCGCGAACGTCACGGGACGCGAAGTTTGCATCGAGCATCTGCAGTTCTTCAGTGGTTGGTCGACGATCGCGCTGTTTCGGCTTTCCGATCAATCGTTGTTGGCGGAGATACTCAGCTGCGTCGTCCAGCTCCTGCATCGGCACTGGAACGCGTAGAGCGACCCTCGCTGCCCGGAACACCTGACGCAGCCAAATGAGGTCATTGGCGGCGGTGGCGGGGCCTGCGCCTTCCTTCCGGCGACCTTGGGTGTATGCGATGAAGTCGGCATGGGTGAGCCGATCAACTCGCATGTCAGCTATGGCCCCATCACCGATCCGAGCGAGGTCTGCCGTCTTGGAGCGGCCCCAAGGGTTGTCGGCGGCCATCTGTCCCGAATACCAGGTGATCATCTGGGCAACCGTCATACGGGTGCCAACGGTCTCGCCGCGGGCGCGCTGGCCGGCCAGCTCGGCTTCACGCCTGGTCAGCCATTCTTTAGCAAGAGCCTTGGTCGGGAAGGTCTCTGACTCCCGGTGCACGATCTTTCCCTCGGACTTGAGCCGAATGGTCGCCGTGTAAGATGTGGCGCCGCTGGCCCGTCGCCTGGCCAAGATTGATCCCATGGTGCTACATGTCCATTTCTGTAGCACTCAATGTAGCACTGCCTTCGCGGCAATGCCCGGAAAACCCCGGAAATACGATGACAATGCAGCAGCCCGAGAACGCCGTAATTAAAGCCTCTAAGTCCCGTCAGCCTTACGTTCTGGAGGGTTTGAGGCTATCGGTTGCCCCGATGATGGACTGGACCGACAGGCATTGCCGGGTTTTCCACCGGCTGCTGGCGCCGGGTGCGCGGCTGTATACCGAGATGGTGCACGCCAATGCGGTGATCCATGGCGACCGCGAGCGGCTGATCGGCTTCAATCCGGTCGAGCAGCCGCTGGCGCTGCAGCTGGGTGGCAGCGATCCCGATGCGTTGGCCCAGGCCGCGCGTATCGCTGCCGATTGGGGCTATGACGAGGTCAACCTCAATTGCGGCTGCCCGTCGGACCGGGTCCAGGCCGGGCGTTTTGGTGCTTGCCTGATGCGCGAACCTGAATTGGTTGCTGAATGCGTGTCGGCGATGGTGGCGGCGGTGGATATTCCGATCACCGTGAAATGCCGCCTGGGCGTGGACGAGGACAAGGACTACGAGGTGTTCGCTGGTTTTGTGGACCGGCAGGTCCAGGCCGGCGCGGCGATGGTGGTGGTGCACGCCCGCAATGCCTGGCTCAAGGGCCTGTCGCCCAAGGAGAACCGTGAGATCCCGCCGCTGCGCTACGAATGGGCTTACCAGCTCAAGCGTGAGCGCCCGACGCTGCCATTGGTGATCAATGGCGGCATCGCCACGGTCGAGGCCGCGCAGCAGCACATGCAGCACCTGGACGGGGTAATGCTCGGCCGTGCCGCCTACCACGACCCTTATGTGCTGCATGCGTTGGACTGTGCCCAGACCGGCCAGCCGCTGCGCGGGCGTGAGGAACTGCTGGTCGCGCTGCGTCCCTATGTGGAAGCGCAGCTGGCCGCCGGCCTGGCGCTGAAGCACATCACCCGCCACGTGCTCGGCCTGTTCCACGGGCAGCCGGGTGGGCGTGGCTTCCGCCAGGTGCTCAGCGAAGGCGCGTACCGACCCGGCGCTGACTGGGCCTTGGTCGAGCAGGCGTTGCAGGTCACCCGCAGGCAGGCAGAGCGGGTCGCCTGAGCCGGTGGGTTGGGCGGGGAAGGGCTCTTTGTCCGGTCAGCTTGCTGAACAAGTGCGCGGGGCAGGGGGGCGGGTTCAGATCGGATTCACCCCTAAAAATCAAGAATTTGGCTCAATTTCGTAAGGCTCGTGGAAAATCTTCCCGGGTCGTGGTTTACGAATTTTGAACGTTGCCTCGCCGTCCGCTAGGATCTGCCCCATGCATTCGCTTTCCCGTCGTCGTCTGCTGGTCACCCTGATTGCCACGTTGGTCGTGGCCGGTCCGGGCGTGGTCGTGGCGTCGGCGCAGCAGCCGCAGCAGTCGCGGGGCGACAGCGCCCGTGTCGCCAGCGCTGATGGCGGTGCACGCGTGGCCCGCCAGGGCAATGACCGTTCGTTGTCCGATGCCGTCCGGCGCGTGCAACGCGAGACCGGTGGGCGCATTCTTGGGGCCGAACGCGTGCCGTATGACGGCCGCGACATCAATCGTGTCAAATACATGGATGACCGTGGGCGCGTACGCTACATGGACGACCCTGCGCCTTCACGAGACCACCCGCGCGACCAGCGGGCGGAGCTGCCACCACGCGGCGATAACTCCTGAACAGCGATAGTGGTTGTGGTTTTTGAATACACACGCTGGCCGTAAGGTCGGCCCAAAGTACTAGGGAGAGTTCATGCGTATCCTTCTGGTTGAAGACGAAGCCCCGCTGCGGGAAACCCTTGCGGCCCGCCTCAAGCGCGAAGGTTTCGCCGTGGATGCCGCTCAGGATGGCGAAGAAGGCCTGTATATGGGCCGCGAAGTGCCGTTCGACGTGGGCATCATCGATCTGGGCCTGCCCAAGATGTCGGGCATGGAGCTGATCCGCGCGCTGCGTGACGAGGGCAAGAAATTCCCGGTGCTGATCCTGACCGCCCGTTCCAGCTGGCAGGACAAGGTCGAGGGCCTGAAGCAGGGCGCCGACGACTACCTGGTCAAGCCGTTCCATGTCGAAGAGCTGCTGGCTCGCGTCAACGCGCTGCTGCGCCGCGCCGCGGGCTGGTCCAAGCCGACCCTGGAATGTGGCCCGGTTGCACTGGATCTGGCCGCCCAGACCGTGAGCGTGGCCGGCAGCAATGTCGACCTGACCAGCTACGAGTACAAGGTGCTGGAGTACCTGATGATGCATGCCGGTGAGTTGGTCTCCAAGGCCGACCTGACCGAGCACATCTACCAGCAGGACTTCGACCGCGACTCCAACGTGCTGGAAGTGTTCATCGGCCGCCTGCGCAAGAAGCTCGATCCCGATGGCGAATTGAAGCCGATCGAAACCGTGCGTGGCCGCGGTTACCGTTTCGCGATTCCGCGCAACGAGGGCTGAGCCCCGCCAAGGGGTAGAGCGTGATGACGGGCCGTCAGTGGCTATTGAAGCGTTGGCGGCCCCGCTCGTTGCAGGCCCGCCAGCTGCTGGCTGCCTCGGTGGGCCTGGTGGCCTTCCTGGCCTTGGCCGGTTACGCGCTGGACGCGGCTTTCGGCCAGACCGCGCGTGACAACCTCAGCGAACGCCTGAAGAACTACGCCACCGCCTATGCCGGTGGCATCGATTTCACCCGTGATGGCTCGCTGTACATCCGCGAACAGCCACCGGATCCGCGCTTTGATTTCCCCGGCAGCGGCCTGTACCTGCAGGTCGTCATGCCTGGCCATGTCGCGAACTCGATGTCGGCCGAAGGCCCGATGCTGCCGGACGTCAGCGAGCGCACGCTCAAGCCGCGCGAGGAAGTGTTCGAAGGCCCCTTGCCCATCACCCAGATCGACGGCACGCCCGGCGAGGTCTATCGCTATGGCATGGGTTTGGTGTGGGGCGGCGACGGCGCGCCGGAATCCGAGTTTCCGTACACCATCTATGTGCTTGAGGATTCGCGCGCGCTGGGCATGCAGCTGCGCAGTTTCCGTGCGGCGGTGTGGTTCTGGCTGGGCGTTACCGGCCTGATCCTGCTGTTGCTGCAGACGCTGGTGCTGCAGTGGAGCCTGCGCCCACTCAAGCGCGTGATCAACGAACTGACCCGCGTGCAGCGCGGTGAACGCGAGCGCATGAGCGAGCTGCATCCGCGCGAGCTGGAGCCGCTGACCGAGAGCATCAACGCCTTCATCGAAAGCGAGCGCGAAAACCTCGAGCGCCAGCGCAACACCCTGGCCGATCTCGCGCATAGCCTGAAGACGCCATTGGCAGTGCTGCGTACCCAGTTGGAAAGCGGCACCAGCAATGAGGCTGACCTGCGCGAGGAAGTGGGCGTGCAGCTGCAGCGCATGAACAACCTGGTGTCCTACCAGCTGGCGCGTGCGGCATCGTCAGGACACAAGTTGTTCTCGGCACCGGTGCCGATCGAGGCCACCGCCGAAGAGATCGTGCGTGGACTGGAGAAGGTCTACGCCGCCAAGGGTGTGTTCTGCGAGTTCGAGGTAACGCCGGGGGTCAACTTCTACGGCGAGCCGGGCGACTTGCAGGAGCTGCTGGGCAACCTGCTTGAGAACGCCTTCAAATGGGCCAACCGCCGCGTGTTGCTGACCGCAAAGCCGATCACTGCAGGCAACGGCAAGCGTGCCGGCCTGGTGCTGGCGGTGGATGACGATGGCCCGGGTATTGCCGAGGACAACATCGCCAAGGTGCTGCAGCGTGGCGTGCGCGGCGACGAGCGCGTGCAGGGCCACGGCATTGGTCTGTCAATCGTGCAGGACCTGATCAAGGCTTATCGCGGCGAGCTGCAGGTCAAGCGTTCCGAAGAACTGGGCGGCGCCCGATTTGAAGTGACCTTGCCGCCGGGCATCTAGTTCTGGAGCAGGCCTGGGTATTGCCGGCCGCGTGCTTGTTCTTGGTGCTTCTTGCGCTTGAGCTGAAGCCAAAGTCAAAAACCGACCCCTCCCCAACCCTCCCCTTGGCTGCGCCAAAGGGAGGGGGCGAAGCTTGCTCCCTCCCTTGCGCACGCAGTGCGTAGGGGAGGGCCGGGGAGGGGTTGGCTTTTGATCTTGCCTTTGCTCTACCGCAGCCCAGCTTCAACCGGCCCATAAAACCGGCGCAGATGCGCCGCCACCGCCGGCATCGTCCGCACCAGCAGTTCCGGCGCGGAGAAGTGGTACTCGCTGACCACTGCGAAGAATTCCTCCGGCGCTTCCGCCGCATACGGATCAATCACGGTCTCAACGTCCGCATCCACCTGCGCGCAGAACGCGTCATAGGCCTGCTGGAAATCCCGCGCCCACTGCCGCTGCCAGTCGCGCGGCAGCGGCGGCGTGCCATCGATGGCGCCATCCAGCGCATCGATCTTGTGTGCCATCTCATGCACCGCAACGCAGAAGCCGGCCTGCGGATCGGCGATGTCAGCCTGCACATCGGCCCACGACAGGATCAGCGGACCGCTGCCCCAGGCCTCGCCGATCAGTTCGTCATCCCACTCATGCAATACCCCGGCCGCATCGGTATGACTCTGGCGGACGCGGAAGGCATCCGGGTACACCACCAGTTCCGACCAGCCATGCAGGCCCTCGCGGCCGAACTCGATCAGCGGCAGGCAACACAGGGCGGCCAGCACCATGCGCTGGCCGTCGTCCAGCTCCAGCCCGGCAACCGGTGTGATGGTCTTGCGCTGCAGGAACAGTTCCACCAACGCCCGCAGCTTGCGCTCGCGTTCGGCGGACAAGCCGGACAGCCACAGGCATTGCCGGCAGGTCTGCTGCCAGAGCGTGTCATCAAGTGGAGGCGGTGTGCGCTGCCACCAGCGCAACAACGACTGGATCAGCGGAACATCCCGGGCAGCAGGCGATGCCAGCGCGGTGCACGCAGGCGCGGCAGCAGATCATCGTCGCTGCCACCACCGGCAGCACGCGGGGTAGCGGTCTTGGCCGGGGCCGGCGTTGCCGGCGGGGCGTTGGCGATGCCAACGGCGGCAGCCGGGGCGGCTACCCGCTCCACTTCGGCTGGCGCGTAGCTGCACGCACTTTGGCCAGCGCCGCCGAGCGCATCCGAAGCCTGCGCTGCAACCGGCGCCAGCAACAGGATCAGGCAATGAGCGAGGTGGCGCATCGTCAACATCCAAAGGCGGGCTAATTCCCGATTCTAGCCTGCTTTTTCTCCGGAAAAGGGGAGTGGCGCTGGGCGGCCTCCGGGGCTTGCCGCATAATTTCCCGGTCTGTTGTGAGGAAGCTGCTGTGGATGACCGCCAATTGCTGGCCAAGCTGGGGGCCGGAGCGTTGTCCGGCGATACGCTGGCGCGTGAGCTTGGGCTGACCCGGGCGGCCGTCTGGAAGCGTATTCAAGGGCTTCGCGCTGCTGGCGTGGCGATCGAGGGCCGCGCTGGCGACGGTTATCGACTTGCCCAGCCGGTTGAATTGCTGGATCCGGCACAGATCCGGGTGGGCCTGTCGGCGGCGGTGCAGCCATTGCTGTCCGAGCTGGAAATAGCCTGGTCATTGAGCTCAACCAACACGGAATTGCTGCAGCGCAGCGCGCCTGAGCGCGGAACGGCGGTCCTACTGGCCGAGCGACAGACCGGTGGTCGTGGCCGTCGCGGCCGCCATTGGGCCTCGCCGCTGGCTGCACATGTCTATCTGTCACTGTCGCGCGGCTTTGGTGGCGGCCTGTCGCGGATGGGCGGGCTGAGCCTGGCGGTTGGCGTGGCCGTGGTCGAGGCCCTGCACGGGCTGGGCTTCCGCAATGCCGGCTTGAAGTGGCCCAACGACGTGGTGGTGGACGGGCACAAACTCGGTGGCCTGCTGGTGGAGGGCGGCGGCGAATTTGCCGGCCCGGCACGGGCGGTGATCGGGCTGGGTTTGAACGTGCGCATGCCGCAGGCCAGCGCCGCCGACATCACCCAACCGTGGACCGATCTGGATACGTTGGCCGGCCGTGAGGTATCGCGTAATGCCGTGGTGGCGGCCTTGCTGGCGTCCCTGCTGCCGGCGCTGGAGCAGTTCGAGCAGCATGGCCTGGCGCCGTTCCTGCCACGCTACGCCACCATGGATGTACTCCAGGGCCGCGCGGTGCGCGTGGAGGAGGCCGGTGTGCTGCACGATGGTGTGGCCTGCGGACTGGCCGAGGACGGCGCATTGCGGGTGAATATTGATGGGCGGGAAACCTGTTTCCATGCCGGCGAAGTCAGCGTGAGGGCGGCATGAGCGATTGGTTGTTTGACCTGGGCAATTCGCGTTTCAAATTCGCTCCGCTGCAAGGCGATAGCGCTGGCAGCGTGCAGGCCTGGGCACATGGCGCCGAGGCGATCACCGCCAGCGCGCTGGACGCCTTGCCGCAAGGTGATACCGCATGGGTCGCAAGCGTTGCATCGGCAGCGCTGACCGCGGAAGTCATGCAGATCCTGCAGAGCCGCTTCAGCACGGTGCACGTCGCCAAAACCCTGCCGCAGTGCGCGGGTGTAACCGTGGCCTATGCGCGCCCGGAAAAGTTCGGCGTGGACCGTTTCCTCGGCTTGCTGGCGGTGGCGCCAACGCAGAAATCGGTGCTGGTGGTCGGCGTCGGCACCGCGCTTACCATCGACCTGATCGACGCTGATGGCCTGCATCGTGGCGGCCGCATCGGTGCCTCGCCAACGGTGATGCGTGAAGCCCTGCATGCCCGCGCTGTGCAGTTGCCCGCCAGCGGCGGCGACTACGCCGAGTTCGCCAACGACACCGCCGATGCGCTGGCCTCCGGCTGTGATGGCGCCGCCGTGGCACTGGTCGAACGCAGCCTGCGCCAGGCGCAGGTACTGCTCGGCAGTGAGCCGGCTCTGGTGGTGCATGGTGGCGGCGCATCGCCGTTGCTGCCGTTGCTGCCCGGGGCCGACTACCGACCGGCGCTGGTGCTGGATGGTCTGGCGCGCTGGGCAGTTCACCACGGCGCGTGTGCCCGGTAGGATCACCGCATGCTGACCCGTCTCCTTATCGTCCTGCTGGCCATCCTCAATGTTGGTGTCGCGCTGTGGTGGATGGCGCCGCGCGCTGAGCCGGTCGCCGTCGTGCCGCCTGCCGAGCCCGGCGTCGCCAGCCTGGAAGTGCTTCCTTCGCCGGCGCCCGGTAATGTCGGTCCAGCAGCCCCGGCTGCTGCTGAAACCCCGGTTGCAGCGGCAAAGGATGCTGCACCGCTCAACGCGGCGCCTGCGGCGGTTGCCATTACGGAGGCCAAGCCGACTGCGCTGCCGCCAGCCGCCACCGCAGCGCTCGAGACCAAGCCCGATCAGGCCAAGCCGGCCGAGATCAAGCCCGCCGAGACCAGGCCGCCAGCCGTCGTGCAATGCGCCAGCCTTGGTCCGTATGCCACGCAGGCGCAGGCGCAGGCGGCCATGACCGCGCTGGGCGCTGATGCCGCCCGCCCGCGTCTGCGCGAGGTGCCCGGCAAGGCAGCCAGCAGCTACCGGGTGCTGATCGCCCCGGCGGCCTCACGCGAGGAAGCCCAGGCCACTGCCAAGCGCATCGTCGAGGCCGGTTTCAGCGATTACTTCGTTGTCTCCCAGGGCGAGGAAGCCAATGCCGTCGCGCTGGGCCAGTACCGCAACCGCGAAGGCGCCGAGCGCCGCCTGGCCAGCCTGACCGCTGCTGGCTTCCCGGCCAAACTGGCCACCAGCGGTACCGAAATCGCGCCCAGCTGGTGGGTGGACACCGCCACCGCCGGTGCCGCCACCCCGGCCAGCTTGAAGCAGCGTGCAGCTGCCGCCCAACAACAGTCGTTGGATTGCGCGCGTCTGCGGTAGAATGGCGCGCCCCGCCACGGCGGGGATCGGGGAGCACCGGTCTTGACCAGCTTTCCTCCGGTTGCAGCGCTACCATCGCGCAACCGCAGCACGTAACACGCCTTGCCGCTTTAGCTCAGTTGGTAGAGCAACTGTCTTGTAAACAGTAGGTCATCCGTTCGATTCGGATAAGCGGCACCAGTGCGAGGTTGCGAAAACCCTTTTAAAATAGGGGTTTACGGAAAAAGGCCAGCTCGATGAGCTGGCCTTTTTCGTGTCGCCGGTAAAATTGCCGGTAAAATTAGCGGCGTCTCGGTGGTTCCACGACCGCTACTTCGTGGTCATACAGCTGTCTCATTGCCTCAGTGACGTGGCCACCCGATGCCTTGTCATCGCTGTCGGTGATGCCTCGATGTTTAAGCCCGTGCATTGCGAAACGCTGTTCCTTTGAGATAACCCCCGCAGCGATTGCCTGCTTGATCATCCGTTGCCATGCGCTGTCTAGGGCCGACTTGGAAAGCGGCGTGCCTGTCTCCGTAACCAAAAGCGGGCGGTCCTTTGCGTGCAAGGGCGTCGGCCGCCCGTACTCCTGCATGCGTTCCTTGCGGTAGTCCTGCAACCATTGCACCGATTGGCGCAGCTCTTCGGTCCACGTCGTCACGTTGTCGCGGGAGCCTTTCCTGCGGTTGCTGTGTATGCCGTTGGGAAGGATGTGCGCGTCAGTGAGGGTATTCACTTCGATCCCGCGCAGGCGCACGTTGTAGGCGAGCACCATTGCCGCCGGCAGGTAAGGCGCGCAGCTGCCGGCAGTGTGTGCATCCTTGATCGCGCATTGCCTGGCGAATGCCAAGACGGCAGCGAAAGCATCGTGATCGGGCATCCGGTGGTTTCCCCGCTCCCTGACCTTGCGGATGCCGATCACCGGATTGATGGTACAGACACCATGGCGCAAGCCCCAAGCGAACAGTCGGCGCAAGAACTGCGCGAGACGGTTGGCCTTGGACGGTGCAGGTTTCAGCTCCTGCTGCTTTGCGTGTGCCGGTCTACCAATGGCGATGGCCTCAACAATGCGCTGAACAGCAGGCACTGACAGTTGTGCCGTGGCCACACTGCCCAGCTTGCGGCCGTCCTTGAGGACGTAGTCGCAGGCCGAGTCGGCAAGCCAGTCGTAACCGCTACGGGTCTTCGTGGCCAGCTCCCTGTACTCACTCGACAGCTTGAAGGCATTAACCAGGTGTTGCAGCGTGCCGGCCTGCGCTGCGGAGGATCTACTTTCCATCGTGGCATGCAGATCCGAAAGGCGCGCTCGCCGGTTGGCTACCGTGTGTTTCTTCTGGCCGACTCCCTCGGGGTGTGGTTCAAGCACGTACCACCGGCCGTCGCCCCAATAGATCCCCACCGGCAGTGCTCCCTGGTCGATGTGACCAGGGATATCCGGGTTGTGTTTCCTCTTTCTACCTTTGCCCATTAGATCAACCCTACAAGTCCATTTTCCTCGGGAACGGGTTCCCTGTTGCCATCCAAGCCTAGGGCGGAGTTCAGCGCATCGAGCGTCGTGCAGATCCCGCCTTTGCCGTCCTGCAGGAACCGAATGCGGTTGCGCTCTGCCCAGGTGATGACGGTATGCGCTCTGGGTGGTGGCCCGTTAGGGGCAACAATACGCTGCAGGTCCGTAAAGGTCAGGATCCGGCCGAAGCCGGATCCCTCCCCGGAAACCGCGCGGCCCATGGTGTCCGCTGCCGGCCGTTGTTGCTGGTTTCCATCAGCCACGATTGCCCCCTGTGAGGCGCAGGCCGAGCTGCAGCACGTTGCTTGGGGCTGGGGTAGGGCGGCGGGTGCGGATGCCCTGCATGCGCCGCCAATCGCGTTCTGCGGCGTCCCGGTCATCATGGCGAGCCGTCTGGCTACAGGTGCATTCGACAAAGATGCCGCCTTTGGAGGACCGGCAGCGCCGGTCCTCCATCAGTCTGGCCACGTGGCCGCTCTTGCACCTCATCGCGTCGGGCAGGCGTTCCAGTTGGCATTGGGTCATGGCTTTCTCCCGTCACGCTTAGCTGGATCGAACAGATCGACCTTCGCCTGCTGCGCCTTGGTCAGTTTGATTCCAAGCAACTTGGCCTTGTTGACGAGGCATTCTGCCGCCCACCTTCTTTCTCGCCATTGGGTTCGGCGTTTGCCCGCAGCTAGATGCTCATCCATCTGCGCCTTGGTGATCACGCCAAGGCGTTCAAGAGCGCGCATCGTTGAGGTCTGCATTTCGTTGGCTTCGATGGTGTAGCAAACCTTTTGACTGCAACTGCTGTAAACCTTCCCATCCGACGCAAGCAGCAACGTAATGCGTCCGTCTCGTACCGCCTTAACAACGTTGATCGGGCGGCTGGTTGGGATCGGATGGAGAACCATGCTATCGATCTTATCTACCGGCGAAATGAAGTTAGTCATTGGCGTTCACCTGCACCGTTGGCGCGAACAGCTCGGCGCGCTCGACGCTGTAGTGATCGGACTGGTATGAAGCCAGACACAAGTATTCCTCCTCGGTCACCTCAGACCAAAGCCCGCCAGACTGCCGGTCTTTCAAATGGACGCGGTACATGTACGCAATTGGACGATCTGTGCGGAAGCCGCGGCTTCGCGCCAGATGATCCTGGGCAAGCTTGGCCAGCGCCCACGCAGCGTCCGCATTTGTGCAGCCATCGCCTACTTCGATAGCGCCGGCATCGGTGATCCGCAGGACGGTCTTACCCCCTGACTGATAGAGCCAATGCTTCGACGGGGTGACGTAGCGGATAAGGTCTTTGCCGATAGCGGGGATGGTGATCGCTGAGGAATCGAAAGCTTGATCGAGCTTCTGCACAACGGTGCAGGGAGAGTCGGAAGCACGAATATCCGCCGCGTTGACGTAACTGCTGGGCTTACGCATGGAACACCCCCTGTTCCAGATCGAACCCAAAGCGCAGCAATGCGACCGCCACAGCGAGGTTTAGGTATTCGCTGGCCAACTTCACCTGCAGGCTGTTGAGCGGGCTGCGGCCGACTGCAGCGTTCCGGCTGGCGTTGCGCATCAGCGCCGCGCCGTTCTTCAAACCGGCCAGGTTAGAGGTCGCGCATTCGTGGATCCAACGGTCACGGATTGCGCGTGCTTCGTCGGCTTGGCGCTTCTGCAGGTTGGCCGAGCTGATCAACTGCTCATGCCGGCGGATGCAGGAATCACGCAGCGCGTCCAGCTGGGCCTCCAGCGACACAGACAAGGGGGCGGGGCCGAACTCGGCCTGCAGGACGCGCTCGGCGGCGCGCAGATGCGGGATGGTATCGGCGTCGATCCGATCCAGTGCTTGGGCGGCGGTGTAGCCCTCCTGCTGCAGCCAGTCATGGCGATTGAGGACAAGCGCGACGGTCAGCGCCTCACCGGTAGACATGGGGCCGGGCGTGCCGGCGGCGCGGGCTGCCTTGCTCAGTTCGATTACGCGAGAGAGCTTCATGCCTGCACCCCACGCCGGACGGCCATGCGGGCGCTGCCGCGCCGCTTGATGGTTGCTTGCCCGACTGCCAATCCGGTGTGCTTGAGGGCCGGGGCGCGGGTGTTCCACAGGTGCAGCGCCAGAGCGCCGCCGGCAGCGGGTGCCAGCATCAGCAGCAGATTAAGCATTGGTCACCTCCCGGCTGGCTTTGGCGGTGCTGTTGCTAACACCGATGAGGGCCAGCGCGGCGCTGATATCCATCATCGGCGTACCCAGCAGTTCCGCAGCACGGTCCCCGTACCAGTAGCTGTTAGCCAGGTACAGAAAGCCGTGACGCTGCAGGCGCTCGCCGTCGAGCTGCACATCGTCCAGATCCTTAACGCTCTGCAGGCCGAGGCGCTTTGCGATGGCCTCGGCGTGCAGGGTCTTGCCGCTGCCTTGGGGGGCGTAGACAACGATGGACTTAGGCACGGTCCACCTCCCGCTGGGCTTGCGCAATCGCGTCCTGAGCGGCCTGTGTGGCCGCCTTGGGCAGCATGTTGGCCAGCGCATAGGGGAAGGGCAGGCCGAACATCAGGGCGGCCAGCTCGTGGCCTACAGCGCACGCACAGGCCTGCACGTCGGTGGGGCCTTCCACCTGCACCCATCCGATGCGGACGCTGGCACGACGCTCCCAGCGGCGCAGCACAACCCAGCCACGGCCCATGGCCAACTCGGCAACCATGGTGACCTGGTCGTGGGTCACGATCAGGCTAACCACTGCCTGCGGCGGGGTTTCGCGTGCTTTCATGGGGGCCGTGGTAGCCTCCGTGCCGGGTCCGGTGGTCGGTACCGGCGAAGGTGTAATGGTGTGGGGAACAATCCCGCTCATCTGTTGCATGGCTCTCATCTCCTGAGCTTTGTTGGGAGGCCCTTGGGGTGGTGTTGGCGCACCACCCGCCGGACCCGCTTTTTTTTGGCGCTACTGCGCCGGTTGAATCAGGTGTTCAAGCTTCGAACACCCAACATTTCACTGTTGGCGACTTTCCAAGAGCGCCATCGCGCAGGCTGCTGTTAACAGCGATGCTTGCGTCAACGAACTTGTGCCTGCGCGAGTTGCGCAGCAGGTGTCGCATTTCGTTGATATCGGCGAGCTTCTGTGAGAACAGGGCCGCCTTGGCGTAGAACTCGTTGAGGTTGATGGCGATTCGCTTATCGTCGCGGGAATGGTTCACGCGGCGCTCTTGACCCAGCCCCTCCAGGTATTCAAAGACTTCCCAGAACTGGGAAACGTCTGGGTGATCGGCGCTGATTGCGCGCTGCCGGTCCTCGGCCATGTCCGCCAGCGCAATCTGCGTTTTTTCGCGCATATCCTTTGGCAGATCGATCACTAGCGATAGGCAGTCCACCAGCGCCATCATCTGCGCGTGGTTCTTGATGACGCGCTCGATGCGAATCTCCTTTCGTGCGCGCAGAGCGGCTTCCCAGAACTTCACCCTGGTAGCAAAGGTTTCCAGAACCGTTTTTTCTGCCTTTATTGCTTTAACCAGGAAATAGCTCAGCGCCTCTACCTGCAGCTGGTTGAGGTTGTCGGCCGCGATGCGGCTATCGGTGGTGACGTCAGGGCGCTTGAAATGCAGCTTGACGATACGGGTCAGGATTGCCTCGCTGGCGTCCACGGCCGCGTTCTGGCTGATAACGATGGTGCCGCGAAACGGTGGCTCGTATGTGTCGTTTCCGCCATTGCGGACGCCGCGCGTAGCGAGCGTGCCGCCGCCGAAGAAGTCTTTCAGTTCATCCCATTCGAAGGTCTTCGCGTGAGCCTTGTCCGGGCTGCTGCGGTCGGCTTCAAGAAGGACCACCGGCATGCCGCTGGTCTGACCCATGGCGCGGGCGCGGCCGGCCTTTGAGGACTTAGCCGGATCGAAGCCTTCGTAATCGCTGCGGCCCAGCAGCTTCCACAGGAATGTCAGCAGGGTGGTCTTGCCCGCGCCCGCCTCGCCTGTGGCTTCCAAGAAGGGGAAGCTCTTGTGGTCAGCGCGGATCTGCTCGGCGAACAGGGAACCGAACCAATAGGTAAGGGCAACCATGCCGTGGGTGCCAAAGCACAGCCACAACCACGGCAGCCAGTCGGTGCGGTAGCTCTCGGCATCGCGCTGGATTTCCATGCGGATCGACTTCTGCGTGGTCTTCAATCGCAGCTTGTCGAACTCGAAATAGTCCTCGGTGTTGGCCTGCACCAGTTCGCCGTTGCGTACAGCGATATCGCCAAGCACGTAGGCGCGGTGTTCCTTGCTGTAGCCAACGTAATCAATGGTTTCCACTTTCTTGATGTTGTAAAGCTGATCCTTCATCACGTGGATCAGCTCGCTGGCGGTGCCATCGAACACAGCGCCCGGCGCAAAGCTGGCCAGACGGTCGCGGAAGGCCGGAGCATTCAGCGTCTGCGAGGAGGTGAAGGTGCCTTTTACGCTGGGGGCGTCATGCGGGAAATCGACGCGGAAGAAGTACCAGCTCTCATCAGTGACGTCATTGCGCTGGAAATACAGTGCTTCCGGAAAGCAATTGGCGATTTCGTGGACCTGTGCCGCTGCTCGCTCAATTTCGGGCAGCTTGTCGTCCAGATCGTCTTCGCCGTTTGCCTTGATGTGGTCCGACTTGAGCTTCTCGAAACGGGAGGTATCGAAGGCAAACCAGTACATGCGCGAGCGGAACTCAAGGTGGAACTCACGACGGCCGCCATGGCGGAACATCAGCATGCCCTTTTCGATGGGGCTCTTGGAAAGCAGCAGATCGCCCTGGTAACGGGCTTCTGCCATATCGTCCTGCCACTGTTGCTGCTGGTCCGTCTTGTCAGCGTGCGCAATGGCCCGCAGATGCAGGTCGTTCCAGTCCACTTTGCGGTCGCTAGGCTGGGGGATCAGCGCAGCTTTGCAGGTGAAGCCCATGGCCTTGGCGCGTGCGGCGTGCTTGCGCAGGTAGTCGTGGGTGCCAGGACCGTTGCCCTTTGCCGGCTCGTTGTCCGGTGCCCAGATAAGCGTTGGCAGGTTGCCGGCGCGTAGCTTGGCCAGCGCCTGCAGGTCCTCAACAGGAAATTGGTTGGATGACATGGCAGACACAGCCACGTTCCCGTGGTGTAGGTGCGCGATGGCGTCGAAGATGCCTTCAACGATCCACAGCTCGTTGCAGGTTGCCAGCTGCTCGGTCATGGTAGGGGCCGCCCACCAGCAGCCAGCGTAGCTGTGACCTGGGGCGAAACGGGCCTTCATCTTGCCGAAGCGGTGCGGCCGGTCGATCAGGCGCTCCCACCACTCACCTTTGCGCAGCGGGAAGCGCACGGTGGCGCTGCCCTGCTTGATCTGGGGGCTGTAGTAGTCCGCTTGCGTGAATAGTCCGCGGACCTTGCTCAGCTCGAAACCACGCGAGTGCTGCAGATACGCCTCAGCCGCTGCATGCGGGTTGGCGTCGGTGGTCGGGTAGCGTTTGCCCCAGTCATCAAACAGATCGTCGTACACGTCTTTGACGTGCACCTCGCGGCCACACTTCGCCTGCCGGCCGCAGCGCAGTACCCACGGTTTGAGATAGTTGGTGTAAAGCTCTTTTTTACCGCACGTCGGGCACTTGCCCCCGCGCATGTACTCGGTACTCGGCCGCAGCTTGAGCCCATAGTCGCGCTCAAGCCGCTGCAGCACCTGTTGGCGCAGATCCTCTTGCATTTCAGGCCGCCGTGTTCCGGTAGGTGGGGTGTTGCATGGCTCTCTCTCCTGGTGGTGCTGCAGCGCGGCCGGTGTTGGCGCACCGGCGCGGGCTGTTGGGGTTTAAATCAGTTCTTCCAGCGGGGTAGAACGGTTCAGCACGTCGCGCATTTCCTCGCTGATGTACTCAGCAACTGCGGCGGTGTTGTCGTGCGTGATACCGGTTGCCTCTGCGATGGGGCCGGTTAGGCGTGACAGCAGCTCGCTGGCTTGCTGTGCCCGCCAAAGACGGTCGATATCTTGGGGCGGGAGTACCTGGTCAATGAGCAGCGTGGGCTTATCAGGCGTCATGGCGCACCTCGCTGCGGGCTTCGCGCGTGGCGGTGACGGCCGTTTCGACGTCGGCAAGGGTCAGGGCATGGACCGGCTTGCCGCACGCTTCCAGCCGCGCCCCAAGGGCTAGCCAGTCGGTGTGATTCCAGTCGAGGGTGTCGGCGATGAGGCCGAAGTAGTGAGCGATTTGGCGCGCGGCAGACGCGGGCGCACCTTGGCTGTCGATAGACATGGTGGATTCCTTGAGTTTGAGGAATCCGCCACACCGAGACCAATCGGTGGTGGCGGACGGTACGGGTTGGTCTACCGGACTCAAGGAACCGGCGGGGCGTAAGCCCCCCGCGTACCGCCCGCCATTGAACTGGTGAGCAGGTGCCCGAAGCGATGCCTGGGCACAAAAAAGCGCCTTGCATCGGACGATGGGCGCTGTTGCGCCTTGAGAGAACGGGAGACCAATCCCGGTCGCCGATTTTGCGGCGACGGCAGAAGCTTCGCTCCATCCTTGGCGCGTGTCAATATGCGGAAATTCGCGGGAGTGCGAATTCAATGAAGCAACTGGAAAACTAATGGAAATGAAACGCTTATCTTTGGTGGTTGGGATTGCCCTTTTGTCTGCATGTGCGTTGCCTGCACCACCACCGAGCGTGGAGGGAGCGGTGGACACCGAGCCAAAGCTCGATGCTGCACCGACACCCATAGAAGACGCTGCGATACCGGCGATAGCGGATGAAGCAGAGGCAGATCCAACGCTTGGCATCACGGTGAATGAGTACGTCAAGAGGTTGGCCGAGGTCACAGCGGACATGGGTTCGCTCAAGGTGGGGAGCGTCGAGGCACCGGCTAGTGATGGGTCGTCCACCATCCACCTGGGCGATGGCGCGGCTGTTGTGCTGAGCGTGGACAGTGATTCCGGCAAGGTGGATTCGCTCACCTTCACCGGTGACCCCGCCAAGAATAGTGATGCTTTCGCGTTGATCACTCTTGCCGGCGTAGCCGTGCATGCTGCATTCCCTGCTTCCGAAGGCGAACAGGTCAAAGCGGCGCTCGGAGAGGCTTTCACCGGATTGGAAGCCGGCGGGACGACTCGCGAGGTACGGATTGGAGATCGCGTTGTATTCGCCAGCATGGCAGTTGGCCTTGGCTTGGTGGTTGGAGTAGAGCCGGCCGACGCTTGACGGGCAGGCCAATAGGGCGCTTCACGCACGTGTTTTGCTAACGTGGGGGAGCGGGCCCGAGAGGATTTCGTAAGCACCACCAGCGGCAAGGTGCTCCTCTACCAAAGCGCGAAGCTCGGCCGCTTCGCGCTGCTTTTGATCCGGTGAAGTAGGGGCGCCAGAGAGAACCTGCCCGTGTACAAGTCGCGGCATCTGTGCAGTTGTCCAGTTGCCGCTGGTCTTGTCGTGATCGCGGGTCATTCTGCGTCCTCAGATTCTTCGCATGCGTCGAGCAGGTTGAGCTGACGGCTTTCGCTCTCAGCGCGATAGGCGCGTTGGAGTTTCGCGCGCATCAGGTGCGGCGTTTCAGGTAGTTCACACGGCAGGGCGTGCGGTATACCCGAAGGGCTGGCCAAGTGGGTTAGCTCGGTGTGGGCGTTGAATGAAGCCGAGCAGAGCGGGTTGTCGCACACGAAAACATCGTTCCGTAGGAACTGGTGCGCGAGCTGGCTGGTGCGCTTGTAGAGCGCGGAGCGACAGAACGGGCAGAGAAACGTGGCCTTGCGGCGAGCGACAAGAGCAACCATTGGCTTAACGGCCGCGCGGGGTTGCGCGTGACTGTGCGGGCATTTGCGGGTTACGCTTCATGCCAAGTGCGACCGCTGCATCGTGTGACTTGCCAGAACGGCCGGTGCCACGTTCCAGCAGAAGGTCTTTCACCGCATCGACACTGAGCCCGTTTTTTCGGGCGAACTGGGTCACGGTGAGGCCTTGTTCCACCAGCCAGTCGCGTGCTTCTGCACAGGAGCGCAGCGGGGGGAGTGGTTTGGACTTGCGAAGGTTTGAGCGGTTAGACATGCGCGGGTCATCGCGTGGATTTGCGTGCAAGCATGGTGAACAATAGGTCACCTGTCAAGTGAACTTTGATTCGACAAAAGGAGTTGTGTGTGTCTATAGGGAACCGACTGAAGGAAGAACGGCAGCGCTTGGAACTCACACAGCAAGCGCTGGCTGAGGCGGGCGGCGTTTCGAAGCGCGCACAGCTGAAGTACGAACAGGGAGAGCAGCTGCCAGGTGCGGGCTATCTGGCAGGCGCAACCGCTGCTGGCGTAGACGTTGTCTACGTGTTGAGTGGCCACCACGGCAGCGATGGCAGTGGAGTGAGCGCTGAAGAAATGCTTTTGCTTGCGGCCTACCGCAATGCCGCGCCTGCCACACGCGGGCTTGTCCTCGCGGCTTTAGGCGCAAACGCGCCCGCTGCTGAGGCGAAGGCAGCAAAGGGAATCAAGATCACCGGCGGCAAGCAGGGACAAGTAGTTCAGGGCGACGTGCAGCAACCTGATGTGGTGTTCAACGTTGGCGGAAAAAAGAAAAAGTAATTCCTAAGCGAAGCTATTCAAGCTTTGATCACAACGGCCGATGTTATCGGCCGTTGTCGTAAGGAATTAACATGCAGGAACGGAATTTTGTGCCCGACTTCAACGTGGGCCAGCTGGTACAGGGAAGCGTCTACGCGAACAACCTGGTACTGAACATCGGCGGTGAACCTTGCCCGCTGTGGGAAGTGGAAAGCGGAAAAGTCGCGGAGTTGCGCGACACGCTTGGGGTAGTCCTGACCGCCCGCCGCGTTGAACTTAGGCGCGAAGGACAGCATCTGGTTGCCTTGGGCATTTTCTTGGCAATGCTCGCCGTTGCTTGTCTCGGCGGCACGCATGCGATGTGGCTGGTAGGCGAAAGCTACGCGGCGCTTTTGGTGCTGTCCGCGCTGGTTGTCTTTAGCTCGCTAGTTTCGCTGTTGGCCGGCTGTCGTGGTCAGCGTCGGCCGCGCCGTGCAATCGCATATCTGGAAGACATTCAGGCTCGGCTGGATGCCGAGCTGGATATTCGGTCGTGGGGATTCGGCGGCATCAATCGCTAGCCGTTTCCTCGCTGGCCTTCGATTTGGCGGAAACGGGCGTTTCCAATTCAAGACGGGTGGTGAAACCAGCGTTGCCATCGATGGTGTGCGTGACGCGTTCCACCAACCACTCCCCATCAATTCCTTCCTTAATGCCAGACACGTCCACGCGCTGCTCGGGATAAAGATCAGCTTGGCCGAGCGCCAGCGTGATATTGAACTTCGCCGCGCCTCGTTGAATCCGATTCCACTCCGCTTCTGCGTTTTCCTTGGCATCGCGTTCGGTGCCATAGGTTTCTTGGACGCGTTTGGCGTTTGCGCTGCTGCCAACTAGTACTGACTTGCGGCGGGCTGCGCCCTTGTCGTGCCAGTACGCGCGGACGCCGCTGTAAACGTCGCGGTCCGCTGATGTCCATTGGTACTGATCGCCACGGCGCTTGGTGATGCTAGCGCGTGGGATTTCTTTCCCGGTCGCCGTCTTGCCCGAGCCGATGGGAGTGAAGATCAGGCAACCAGCCTTGACCGTGGCCACAGCGTCGTAGCGCTTGCCCAGCCGCGTGAGCAGGTTTGCGTCGCTCTCTTCGGTTTGGTCCAGGTGATCGACCGCCAGGCTATCCAGCTCGGCCGCAATGCGTGGCTGAAGATCGTGCTCGCCGGCAATGTTTCGCAGGACTTTACCCAGCGTGGTTTTGTGCCAGCTGCGCGAGCGACGCGTGCGCAGCGGCTGGGTTAGGTTGGCAGACCTTGCACGAATGCTGATCAAATCCGGACTACCGCTGTATTCGACTTCATCGACAGTGAATGTGCCCTTGTCCACCAGGCCATCGGTCCAGCCGATAGATACCTGCAGCTCGACACCCTTGCGGGGCAATGCCACGCGGCCGTCGTGGTCGTGGATCCGCAGTTCCAACTGATCGGCCTCGCCACCTCGGCATTCGGTCAGCGTCAGGTCAAGAAGACGGGGCTGCAGGCGTTCAGTGAGGTTCTTCCCGTCCAGGGTTACATCCCATGCCGGGACAGGCGCACGCGCGGCCATCAGGCGTCATCCTCGTTGTTATCGTCCGTGCGTAGCAAAGAGAGCTGAAACTCGATGCGCCTGGGCGTTCCGTCCTGGTAGTGGAGCGTTTCGGTTTCGCGCTGGCCGGTGATCCGATACGCGCCAAGAACCGTGCCGGCACCACTGACCAGGGCGAGCGGTCGGCCTTCGTCGGCCAGTTCACGCAGCATGGCAAGCGAGGCAATGGTGCCGGTCAGATCAGGTGCCACGATGCCGCTAAGCTCCACGGTTTCTTCGCCGGGACCAAGGTATTGATGCGCGGCGCGGGCACCGACGCGCGAAGACGCTGCGTGCCGCCATGCTGTTGATCGCTCCAACTGCTGGTAGGCGGTGGTGGAAAGAGAAAACACAAACGTGCCCAAGGCCATCAGCATGGCGGATCCTCAGTTAGTCCGACAGGCGGGAGCGGGAGCGGGCGCGCTTCTCGCGCTCGATGCGTTCCAGCTCCGCGCGTACCTGCTGGGCGATGTCCTGACCCTGCGCGGTGCTGCCGGCGTGAATGGTGATGTTGTAGGTATCGCCAGACGGTTGTGCCGCCGACTGGAAGGGAACAACCGGCGGGCGCTTGTCGATGGCCACGGTAGGCGCGAGAGCGGCCGCCATGGCCACGCCAGCACCAGCCTGCTGCATGCGTGCCCCGAGGCCCGCCATGGCCTGCACAGGCAACGCCTGGGCGCGGAGCAGGCCACCGGCCAGTCCCTGCATCGTGAACTGGCCCAACTGGGCGAACACGCGCGAAGGGCTGTGGATCCCCAGCATTGCCTTGAAGCGGTCGATGACACCGCCGCCGACGCCGCCAATGGCTTCGACAGCGGCACCTATCTTGGAGCGAATGCCGGCAATCAGCCCGGTGACCATGTCTGCACCGGCCTGCGTCATTTTGAGTGGCCACCCCGCCAGCACAGCTGCAATGGCCGACCACATGGCCTGCAGGCCGCCAGTGAGGCGAGCAGGGCTGCTTGCGATCAATGCCAGCACCATCGCCATAGCACTGGCCAGGGTTTGCTGGATCCGCCCCCACAAGCCAGTGAAGAAGCCGGCAATGGGTGTCCATTGCGCGATCAGAACGCCCAGCGGGCTGTAGGAGAACAGCACGCGGATCCGATCCCACGCCGCCGAGACGTAGCCCAAGGAAGTACCTAGCAGGCCTCGCAGGAAGGCGCTGATGGGCGTCCAGTTCGTGATCAGTACACCTAGAGGGCTTAGGCGGAGCACGGCAACCACGCGCGTCCACGCGGCGCTGGCAACACCTGTGACGGAACCCCACAGCCCCTGAAGGAAGCGAGCGACCGGTGCCCAGTTGTTGATGATCAGGCCCAGCGGCGTATAGCGGAATACGCTGGCCAACACTGACCAGGCTGCGCGTGCGGCGATGGTGATGCCGCGCCACAGGATCTGCAGGAAGCGGGCGACCGGTGCCCAGTTGTTGATGATCAGGCCCAGCGGCGTATAGCGGAATACGCTGGCCAACACTGACCAGGCTGCGCGTGCGGCGATGGTGATGCCGCGCCACAGGATCTGCAGGAAGCGGGCGACCGGTGCCCAGTTGTTGATGATCAGGCCCAGCGGCGTATAGCGGAATACGCTGGCCAACACTGACCAGGCTGCGCGTGCGGCGATGGTGATGCCGCGCCACAGGATCTGCAGGAAGCGGGCGACCGGTGCCCAGTTGTTGATGATCAGGCCCAGCGGCGTATAGCGGAATACGCTGGCCAACACTGACCAGGCTGCGCGTGCGGCGATGGTGATGCCGCGCCACAGGATCTGCAGGAAGCGGGCGACCGGTGCCCAGTTGTTGATGATCAGGCCGAGCGGCGTATAGCGGAATACGGTGGCCAGGACAGACCAGGCCGCGCGTGCGGCGATGGTGATGCCGCGCCAGAGCATCTGTAGGAAGCCGCTGACCGGCCCCCAGTTGCTCACGATCATGCCCAGTGGCGAATAACGGAACAGCACCTTGATGATTGCCCATGCCGCCGAGGCGACTGGTGCCAGATCTTTGAACAACCCAACCATCAGGCGCATTGGAATCACCAGCGCCGCGCCGAAATTGCGGCCGGCATCTGTTGCGCCCTGCAGCTGCTCGCGGGTGGCATTGAACGGTGTCAGCAGTTGCTTGGCCCAGCTCCATACCGTGCTCAGCGCGCTGGCAACGGCATCCCATGCGGGCTTCAACGGGGCCAACGCCGCTGCCATTTCCGCGATCACAGGCCCAGCAGCAACGCGCAGGCCTTCCCACACGCCCAGCATGAAGGCCTTGATCGGACCCCAGTAGCGCCACACCACTGCGGCTACAGCGGCAACGGCAGCGCCGATGGCCAGTACAGGCCAGCTGATGCCGGCCAGCGCCGGAAGCAACATGCGCGCACCATTAGTCAACCACGGCAGCACCCGGCCGCCGAGCTGGCCCAGCGAGCGCACCAGAGACATAACGCCATTGCCGCCGCTGAGGATGCTCAGTGCGCTGTGAATCTGAGAGAACGCCATCGCGGCGAATCCTGCGCCCATCATCAAACCGCCCAACACTGTGACCAGGGCAGTGGTACCAACGGTGATGCGCGTGATGCTGCGCACCAGTTCCGGATTGGTGCGCGTCCACTCGATCACTCGGCCAATGACCGCGCCGGCCTGTGCTGCAAAAGCCTTGAAGTCGGGAATCAGGGTGTCGCCAATCGACTGGGCAACCACCAACATTGAGTTCTTCAGCAGCTGCAGCGAGTTTTCAGAGGTTGCAACACGCGAGGCGTACTCAGCCTGCATGCTGCCCTGGTACTGCTGTGCATCACTGACCTTTGCAAAATTGGTTCGCAGCAGTTCCAGATTCGTCAGCAAAGGCGCAATAGCGCCAATGGACTCACGACCGAACAGTTTGGTCATCATCCCGGCTTGCGTTTCCTTCGGCAGCAGCCGCAGCTTCTCCAGAACCGACAGGATCGCGCCGCCGGCGTCCTCCTGAAGATGCTTGGCCATCTGTTCGGCATCCACGCCAATGGCTTCGAACACGCCACGCTGCGCCTTCGTGGCTGCAGAGCCGGAAGCAAGGGTCAGCAGCATGTTCTTGATGCCGGTGGCCGACACCTCGGATTGGATACCCATGCCGGCCACGGTGGCACCCAATGCTGCCAGCGGGCCTGACTGCAGACCGGCGACTTCGCCCAGAGCGCCGATGCGGTTCACTACCTCGCTGATCTGGCGAACGTTGGCCGGACCAGTGTTGCCCAGGTAGTTGATGCGGTCGGCAAGCTGCACCACCGCATCCTGATTCATGCGGAAGGCGGTGCGCCAGGTGGCCATCGTCTGGCCTGCGTCATCGGCCGTGGTGTCGAACGCGACGCCCATCTTTGTGGCGTCTTCTGCAAACCGCAGCAGTTCGCCACGGGCAATGCCCGCTTGGCCAGCGGCTGCGACGATGGCAGCAATGTCCTGCGGAATCATGGGCAAGTGCAGTGACAGGTCTTGCACGTCCTGACCCATCTGCTTGAAGCCTTGCGGCGTCGGGAAATCAACTACTTTGCGCACGTCCGCCATGGCGGACTCAAACTTCATGGCCTCGCCAAGCGGGAGCGCTTCGGCACGCAACATGCGCTGGCCGGCATACAGCATGCCGGCACCGTGCAGGCTGGCGGTCATGCCGGCGCGGTGGACCTTGGCAGCACGTTCGGATGCGTCCTGCATGCGCTTCAGCTGACTGGTCTGCTGGCCCATGCGCTGGTTGGTGCGGTCAATCTCGCCGCTGAGCTGACGTTGGTGCACTGCCAGCCGGTTGGTGTCGATGCCAGCGGCGGCCAGTGCCTGGCGCTGGCCTGAGAGCTTGTCGCGCTGCAGGTCGTGCTGGCGGGCGAGCTTGCCGACCTCAGATGCCTGGGCGCGCAGCTCGCGGGTCAGCTTGGCTGTTGGCTTCTCGGTGGCGTTGTACTGCGTGGTCAGTGCTGCCAGCTTGCGGCGCTGGTCGGCCAGCGCTACCCCAGCTTGGCCTGCACTTTCTTCAAGCGCACGGAACGCGCCCATACTCTTTTGCTGGGCGTTGAGGTTCTTCAGTACGGCTTGGGTCTGGCGGATCCCGGCGGAGACACCTTTGCTGCCAGCGAGGATCCGGCGGAAGGGGCCGGACGCGTTGTCCAGGGCGGCCAGGACAACGGAAAGACGCAGTTGATTGCCGGCCATATCAGCCGGCCTTGCGCTGGATCAGCGCGTGCGCGGTGCCTTGGGCGGCGTCACTGCATCGCCCAAACGGCGATACAGCGGTGCCAACGCGGCGAAGGTAAGACCCAGCACCATCAGGGCGGCCAGAACAATGAGAATGAGGATGACCATGCGCGCACATTACCACTACTCCGATCCGCTGCGTTTCCGGGCGCGCTCGCGCCACTCCATCAGTTCTTCCACGCTCATGCCATCCATGGCATTGGGCGGCCAGTGGAAGATGGCCGCCACGTCAGCGAAGGCGTCTTCTACGCGATCAGGTATCCCCGTTCCGCCTTCGACGTGAAAAAACTCTGGATGCGCATGCCCAATGCCAGGATGTCGGTCGGATCCAGCTGGTTGACTTCGTGGCTGGTCAACGACGGGCTGGAGATTCGCGGAAGCACCAGGCGGATCATGTCCACGTCCAGCATCATCAGCATGCCCAGCTGTACGCCGCGCAACTCGCCAGCGGCGGGCCGGCGCAGGGTCACGGCTTCGATCTTCTGCGTGCCGCGCTTGATCGGTTCATCGAGATGGATGGTGTTGGGGTCCACCACGACGTCGGCGGAGAGAGTGGAGTCGATGGCTGCGACGGTTGTGGTGATTGCAGAGGCTGCAGTGGCTGCAATGGCTGCAATGGATTCAGTCTTATCGGTCACGGTTACTCTCGCTTTGGAAAGGTAGGAAGGCCCGGCCGCTGACCGGGCATTGGGTGTTAGGCCAGGCCGATGGCGCGGCGAATTTCGGAAAGGCGGTCTACGCCTTCGACCATCTCGATCATGTTCACCGGATCGAGTTCGATCACCACGGCACCGGCGATGGAAAGCTTGTAGTAGCTCAGCGTGGACTTGACGGTGAACTCGGTGTCGTCGCCGGGCTTGGCATTGCCCATGTCGATTTCTTTGTGGCGGCCACGCATCACCACCTCGACGGACTCAACCTCGCCGGTATCCTCGCGCTGGTAAGCGCCAACCCAGCGCAGCATCGCGCCATCGTGGCGGGTAATGCCGTAGTCCTTGAGGATGGGGCGCATCAGGCCGCCATATTTGTGCTCACACTCCAGCTTTTCATAGCCGAAGTCGATATCCACTTCGCCGCTCATGCCACCGCCGCGATAGCCCTCCATCTTGCGGGTCAGCACGGGCAGCTTCACTTCGGTGACCTGGCCGAGAAAGCTCTCGCCATTGCCGAAGGTGTTCATGTTCTTGAGTTTGCGGGGCAGGGACATACTGTTTCTCCTGAAGTCGGGGAGGGGCGATGCCGGCGATTAAGCCGACACGGCCGCCGTGAAGTCGGCCAGGTACTGATCGGTGATGCGCTGGCGCAGCGTGATGTTTTCCATGGGCGGCGTCGGTGTGTAGTCGTAGTCGATGACGATCTTGCCGGCGGCGAGCGAGGCCGCTTCGTTGGCAGACTGATCAACCCATGCGCGCGCGTCGATGATCAGACCAGCCGACTTCATTTCACGGAACTTCGCGTTGATGCTCTCCACGATGTCGCGCACGCTCGACGGCAACATCGGCTTATCAACGAACGATGCGATGCCTTCGGCGATGGTGTCGGCCAGCACCTGGGCAGTGCGCACGGCACTCTCGAAGGCGAACAACGGATCATCCGAGCAAGTGCGCGAACCCCAGAAGCGATAGCCGTTCAAGTTGACCAGGGTGGTTACGTCGGCTTCATTGAGGAAGCCCGCATCGGTAGCCGGATCCTGCAGATCCCAATGCACGTCGCGGCTGATGCCGGTCACACCAGCCACGGCCACGTTCGAGATGGTCTTGTTCCAGCCCTGTTGCGCGTCGATCTTGGCGCGTAGGCCGAGGGCGCGGGCGATGGCAAATGCGGGCGCGGACGCGTTGGCGGTGGTGTCCCACGCGATGAAATCGGGCCAGATCACCATCAGCTCACGCGCACCGAAGCTCTCGCGGTACAAGGCCGCGTCTTCCTTGCTGGCGCTGGTGCCCGCGCTGACATACGCGAAACCACGAACCTTGGCCGCGATCACAGCCAGAGCGGCTGCCACTGGCTGTGTGTCCAAACCCGGTGCGCCCAAGATGCGGGGCTTCACGCCGAGCTGTGCCTGTGCAGCGAGCAGCGCCTGCATGCCGGTGTATACGCCATCGGTGGTGCTGCCGATCACGTTGGTGGTGGTGGTGCCGTCATCCGCTCCAGCCTCTACGCGGACCACAACAACGAGCGGATCCGCCTGATCGGCAATGCCCGCCAATGACTCGGCGAGAGTGCCATCGGTGCCTGCTTTGCCCATTGCGCCGCGAACATCGGTGATCAGAACAGGCTTGTTCAACGGGAATGCTTTGGGGTCAGCATCTGCGGCGGTGCCGATCAAGCCGATGATGGCGGTGCTGATGGTCCGAATGGGGCGGGAACCGCCAGAGATTTCGATAACACGGACGCCGTGGTGGTAGGAATCGGTCATGTTGGGAACTCCTGAAGTCAGTTGGCGCGGAGGGTGAGCGGCAAGGTGAGGCGGGTGTACTCGGTGGATTGCAGGGTGCCGGTGCGGCGACCTTCCAAGGTCACGACAACGCGGCCCGGCATCTCTCCGCTGACCACGTCAACCTTGGTGAGTTGAATGCGCTTTTCCCAGCGCATGAGGGCGGTGGCAATTGCGCCATAGAGCTGTACACGGGTGGACCCGTTGAACGGCGCGTCGATCAGGCTGGGCAGCAGAGATCCGTACTCACGGCGCATCACGCGCGAGCCAAGCGGCGTGGTCAGGATGTCCGCGATGGACTGGCGGAGATGTGCCTCGCCCTCGATTGCGTGACCAGTGGAGGCGTCCATGCCCCTCATTGCGGCGGACCCGATACAGCGCTGCCGCTCTGCACTGCCGTGTGCTTGTGCCCTTTGAGGCTTTTCCCGCCGCCAACAACATCTGTGGTGGCGGTCAGTGTCTTGGAGACGGATGTGTCGCCGACGATCTTGGTGTCGCCATTGATCGTCAGAGGGCCATTGATGGTTACGCCGCCGTCAGCGGTGATCGTTGCTGTGCCGCCAGAGGGCAGCTGCGCGGTCAAGGCATGGGCGGAATGGTCGTACTTGATGACGGCACCATCTGCGTACCTGGTGACGTGTTCAGTGGCCACGCTGGCTGGTGCCGGGAAGGCGTTGGAGTACAGACCGCGCAGGACAACGGCCGAGCGAGTGTCGCCCTCGGGTGAAAGCACGATGACCTGTTCGCCTGCAGTCGGGGCGGACCACTCCGTGGTCTCGCCAGCACGCGGAGCAAGCCAGGGCACAAAGTCAGTGACTACTTCGCCCGTCTCGACACGGCACAGCCCCTTAGCAAGATCCAGCTCGGCGATGGTGCCGATACGGATTGCGCTGGAGAGCTGGCGAGTGACTTCGTTGTTCTGCATGTGCCCAGTTTGTGCGGGGCGCTCGCGCGAGGCATGCCGGGTGGGTTGTGCCGAACAGTTCTACAGCCGAACGCCCGCTTTCGCGGGCGTCCTGTTGTTCAGTCAAGAACCGATGGCGCGCCAGAAGAACGCATAGCCATTCGGGTTTTCGTCAGACGGTGCCTGTAGGTAGACACGCTGGCCCGTTCTGGTGGGTTCGCCAATGCACTGTGGCGTAAGGTCGTAGAACTTTGACGGGGCAGGAATGAGTGGCGTCAACTGGACATTGTGGCACGCGGTGGGGAAAGCAATTGGGAACACGATCTGTGGGCCTTCGCCTTCGCTTGTGGAGGCCGCGGGCATGTAGCCCCACTGTTCGATAATCCCATCCGGCCCCTTCCGCCAACCATCTTTCGCACTACTCGCGGTGTGCTCCGCACTCTTCACGCAGGCGTCAATTGCCCCTTGCAGGCCATTGACCTGGGCGATGGTGTGCGTGTGCGACGCAGCGGCGTAGCTACCGCTCGGCTGCTTGCCGTCCAGCGCGGGCTGCAAGCCGGTTACCTGGGCGATGGTGTGGTTGTGCGAAGCAGCGGCGTAGCTGCCGCTGGGTTGCTTTCCGTCCAGCGCGGCCTGCAGGCCGGTGGTCTTCGAAATTGCGAGCGCTGGGATTCGTGCATCCGCAAGCACGCCGCTGTTGATATCGCCGGCTGAGTGAGTGTGCGATGCCGCTGCGTAGCTGCCGCTGGGCTGCTTGCCATCGAGTGCTGCCTGTAGGCCGGTGACGTTCGCAATGGCATGCGTGTGGCTGGCGCTGGCGAAGCTAGCAGGGTTCAGGGTTGCATCCGTCCAGACCTTTTGCAGTCCCGTCCAGCCACCACCACCTGAGCTTACGTGACTGGTGCGATACATCAGTGTCGGTTGACCTGTTCCACCGCTCGGCTGAAACAACAATTGGGCCACTCGAGCGTTGCCACCCGAGGTTACGGTCAGGTGAGTTGAGATGCCGGTTGCGCTGCCAGCAGGCAGAGATCCAGTGCTGACAACATCCTGTGGATAGTCGGTCGATCCCGCGTCGAAAGACTCTGCGTTGAAAGCCAGAGACAGCGCGTGCGTGTGGCTCAGTGCGGCCACCGAGTTGGCCGTGGCACCGGTGACAGTGGACGGAGTTCCAAGCGTAAGCGTCCTGTCCGCTTGCAGCGTTCCACCACCGGTTAGACCATTGCCAGCCACCAGCTGGCGGGCAGTGGTAGCTTTGGCGTCAAGGGCGGCCTGCAGGCCAGTGACCTGGGCGATGGTGTGCGTGTGCACTGCTGCTGCGAAGTCCTCCGGCTTGAACAGCCCGCTGTGATAGACCGTGTTGCCGTTCCAGTTCAAACCTGTGGTTTCGACTAGGAATTGGCCAACGGAACTAAGCCTCCCATCAGGTCGAAGCCGAATGCGGCCGCCAATGTGTTCACTGAATAGCCCGATATCGCCGATACCGTCGTTTGCGAAGTTGCACATGCCGCCATTTCGGCCGCCGGACACGCCAATACCGATGATTGAACTGGCCTTGGATACCAGAAAATCACCCACCTGCACGGGCACGTTTGTGGGCGTGAAGTTGCCTGGCCACCACACGTCTTGACCGCTGCGCTGCAGCGGGGCGATGAAATTGAAAGCCGAGTCCTGGAACACGACAGTCGAGTCCTTTCCCCCACTCACAATAGACGTTGTACTTGCACATCCGAGAAGCCGAAATGCGCCGCCGTTGCTGGCGGCGTTTGCGCCATTCAGTTCAAGAATTGCGCCTCGTCCGGTGTTGTAGCTGCCACCAGATTGAAACCGAATGGACAGCGTGTCACTTCCAACGGCTGTTTGGGCACCGATCCGGTACTCCGTCAGATCCAGTGCGATTGCGTTGATAGCCGCGTCTCGGCGCAGTGCCGCATTGAGGGAGGCCTGCAATCCTGTGACGTTGCTGATGCCCAATGCGGGAATGCGCGCAACGTCGAAGGTGCCGCTGGTGATCTGTTGCGCGCTGTGCGTGTGGTTGGATGCAGCCTTCCCATCGAGAGCGGTTTGCAGCCCGGTCACATCACCGATGGCATGGCCGTGCCCGTTCGCCGATTTGCTGTCCAATGCCGCCTGCAGCCCAATCACGTCGCTGATTGCGTGACCATGGCCGTTGGCCGACTTTCCGTCCAGTGCCGCCTGCAGTCCCGTTGTTCTACTGATCGGAAGTGACGGGATGCGAGCAACGTCGAACGTCCCGCTGTTGATGTCAGCGGCGCTGTGTGTGTGATTCTCCGGCGGATACTTGGAAGGCTTGTCCGTGACCTCATCGTGGGATGGCCAGCGTGTTGCGTATGCAGGCAGGCCTGTCAGATCAGCCCAAGCGTGCTTGTGGGCGCTAGGCGCAAAGGTCGCCGGCACGCCCGTGAGGTTGGCGTAGTTGAGGTAGTAGGCTCCATGCTGGCCGTCGAGCAAGTCGGCATCAAGGCCCTTGCCGGCACCAGTGTCGAAAGTTGCAGCCGATTTGAGGGCCAGCCCTGCGCGAAAGACTGCAGCGCTACCTGCCGTGATCAGGGTTTTGACGAAGCCCGTTGGCGCGCCAACGCCAAGACGCGCATCCAGCGCAGCATTGGTTCCGGCAGGGCTCATCGCGCGCCGATCATCGGTGCCAGTGACGGATTCCAAATTGTCGGCCAACTCAACCACGCCTGGTGTTTCGGTGGTTGCCGTTGGGTTAATCCAGTTGCTAGCGCCAAAGGTCACAGCCGTGACATTTAGATCCAAAAACCGGATATCCGTTGAAAGCAGCATCATGGCCTGTGCGGACTTCTCCATGATGACGGCGGCTTGGACGTAGCTACCGAGTAGTACGCCGGTTTCGGTGTACAGCGCGAAGGCGCGAAGCGAGTACACGTCGGCGCTTTCGTCGCGGATGGTGACGTGAATTGTGTCGTCTGCCACAACGTCGCCGGCAAACGTCGTCAGCCGCTTGATCTCGCCGGAGAGCTTGCCGGATACGATACCGGTGGCGGATGGGCTGATACCCACCTGGGCGATGCGCAGCGCGTTGGTGCCGGTGTTGTCGGGATTGACCAGCAACGCACGGCCCGCAGGGGTGAGGTAGAACGGAATGGAACTCACTGTGACTCCTATGCGGCGGGCGACTGCAGGACAAGGCGGCGGTAACCGGCGACACGCACGCGCGCGCACAGTCCTACGCCAGAGGTCGCTTGAACGCCTTGGGTGAAGGTGAAATGGGAACGAACGGGCTTGGAGCGTTCGACCTCGGCAATCACGTCGTCAACGAACTGCGCGGAGGCTGTTGTTCCGCCTTCGCCCGCGAGGTTGAGCACCATTTCGAACGTGTGCGGCGGACCCGGCGGCGTGGCCTGCCACCATTCGCGGATCTGCACATTGCCGCCGAACGCAGCGACTACCTGACGCACGCTGTTTGCGGTGCCCTTGCGCTTTTGGATCTCGATGGCCTTGCGCACGCGCGCACGTTTGATGTGCTCGGGCCAGTCGCTGCGCCATACGTCCAGCGACATTTGCCATGCCAGCCAAGGGAGCAAGCCGATATCGACCTTGTCTGCGTTGAGTATGTCGGCAATGGCGATGGGTACGTCGCTGATCCGCGCGGTTGCATGCTCAATGGCGCGCTCGGCGAGGGTGGCATTGGGCGGCAGCAAGCTACTCATCGATGCCACCGTGGGTGACGTCGACCAGCGTGCAGCGGCCGGCTTGCTTGCGGTTCACGACGATATCGGCGGCGGGCAGATCCAGCTCTACCCGCTGCACGCCTTCGGTGTGCAGAACTGAGAAGATGCCCGAACGGGGAATGTCGCGCCCGAGCCGATGGGACTCAGCGAGATAGCGTTCAAGCTTCTTCATGGACTCCGCCAGCACCAACGCGGTGTCTGGCCCCGCGTAGGTGTAAACGCGTGCCACCACCTGGTAGTCGATTATCTGAGCGCCCTGCACGGTGACTTTGTCCGTCATCGGCCGCACGTCGTCGGACGACAGCGCCTGTGCAACGGCATTGAGCAGGGCTGGGGTAGGTGTGCCGCCACCGGTGCGGGACAGGACCGTTACTACAACCGCGCCGGGTGTTGGGCTTGTGGCGCTGGCGTCCAGCACACCGGGATCAGCGCCCAGGGTGTGGAAGATGTAGGCACCTTCTGGGCCGGCCACACTGAACCCTTCTGGCGCGAGCTGGATTCGGCGGCGGAAGTCGGCGTCCGGCTCCATGGTCGGCGGCACGCTGTTGTCTGGGTCGCCCGGATCCAACATAAGGCGCGGTACGCCCATCAGCGCGCCCAGGTGATCCAAGTTGCTGCCCGTCGCATAGGCGAGCATGACCTCGCGCACAGCATCGTTAACGCGCTGGCGAATGTTCATCTCGCGGTACGCGACTACCTGCAGGATCTTGTAAACCGGGTCCGATTCGGTCAGCGCGTTGAACTGAGGGTCGTAGCGCTGCAGCTCCGAAAGCATCTGCGCGAAGATGGTTTCAAAGTCGAGTTGCTCGACAACGGCCGGGGCAGGGAGCCGCGAAAGATCGACGGCGGTAAAGGTTGGCATGCCACGGAGCTCACGCTGGAAGGTGTCCGTAGCAGGTTGCTGCGCGCGCGCGAATGCTTCGATTCGGCTGGTTTGTGGAGCGCTTGTTTACAGCCTGCTCAGATGATCCAGCAGCGTTTCGCGCACGTCGTTGATGTCTTGCTCGGTGAATCCCAGCAGTTGCCGTTGTTCATAGCGCACGCGCGGGCCTCCTGGGCGCACCCTGTCCATACCGCCGTCTTGGTGAACCTGGGCGATGCGGGCGACGCGCCCAAGGAAGCCCACCGTAACCTCATCAGCGTTCGCGGTGATGCGCAGGTGCTTGGTTTGCCGGATCCGGCTGAACATGGCAGCACGCTTGATGCTGCCCTTACGGGCGCGCGTTTGCTGTTTACGTGGCGCGAATGCGGTGCCATCAGGGTTGAGCTGCGACTTGATGCGGGCCGTTTGGTTGCGGCGCAAGCGTGTGCCAATCGCACGCGCGACGCGGCCACGCTCAACTGGAGTGAGGCGGGCCAGCAATGGCTGCAACCACTCTTCCAGCTGCCGCAGGTCATCCACGCGGCGCATCCCATTCAGCGATCAACTGATCTTTGAGATACAGCTTCCAGTGAGTTGGCGCATAGGCCTCTTCCATCTGCGGTTCGGCGAAGTGCTCGGTGGTCACTTTGCCATCTTCGCCCAGCGTCACACCGACGCGCTCGGTCAACGGCAACGTGATGACCAGGTCGACAGCGCTGTTGTCCACCAGCTCGGCTTCAAAACCGATTGCCTCGCGGTTGGCAGTGTTGGTCAGCAGCTCGGACTGTTCGCGGCGGATCCACGCCAACAGGGGAACCATGATGGCGTCCGGATGGCCGGCGAAGTCGGTCACGACCAGTTTGAGCTGGTAGCTGTATTCGAAGGCCGAACCGGGCGCGATGGTGGAGCGCAGCGAGCCGCGTTCTATGAACACCAGCAGGCGTTCGGGGTTTGTGCGCAGATCCACGACAGCGGCGGCCAGGTGATCGCGTAGCGACTGGGGTTTGTTCATGGGGCTGCCGCTGGAACGGGACAGGACGTGGCCACGTAGTCCTGCAGGCCGGTCAGTTGCGCGGCGAGGGTGTGGTACTGGGCGTAGTTGTCGGCGAGGACGCCGGCAACGTCAGAGAGCGCAATGCCGGCGGCGGGCGCATCAGGATTTCCGGTGGCTGGGTCTGCGGCGGTGCCGGCAGCGGCGGCGTCGTGGATGCGCACGAAACCAGCAGTAACAACACAGGAAGCATCAGCGCTCGGCGTGACATAGACCGGGATCTCCTTGGTGATGGTTTTGGCTGCGGCCTGTATGACCTGGACGCGGTCCACATATTCGGTAACCACCTGCACGCTCTTGCGGGCAAGCGTGGTTTCTTGGCGCGATTGCTTGAGCGCGGCGGCAAGGCCAGTCGCTCGCTGGTTTGCGCTCTTGGCGTCCGCGCGCGCTTCGTCGGCGGCGGACTGCAGGTGCAGCGCTGTGCCGAGCATGGCCGCCAGCAGCGCCAGGCACAGCAGGGTGACGATTGCGCGGGCGCTTGGCATGGTCAGGCCGCCAGTGCTTGCAGGGCGCGCTGCGTGCGCGTCTGGCGGTCGGGCCAGCCTTCTGGGGTCGCGGTGGACCGAGCGTTGCCCAGGTTGATCTTGCGGGACAGCGCCAGCGTCTCGTTTGCGTCGGCCAGTGCGTTCAGATTGTTGATCTTCCAGTACGCGGCGGCGGCTCGCGCCCCGGTGTCCAGCTCCAACAACAGATCCGGCTGTTCGACCAGCGGCAGGCCGATGGCAGCGCCGATGGCGGCATAGTTGTCTTTCAGGGTGATCTGTATCGGGGCGCGGCCACGGTAGCGGTAGCCATCGCCGCTGGCTTCGCTGCCATTGCCTCCACGGTTGGCATACACCCGGTTGGCCAGCGCCTGCGGATTGCGGGCAAACGCTGCCGCTTCACTGGGGGCAATGCGGCGGCCGAACACCTCCAGCAGACGTGCCTGCGAGTAGTTCAGGCCTTCTTCGATTTTGGTCAGGCTAAGGCTTTCGTGGCCCAGCTGCGCGATGAAGTGGGCCGCGCGACGGCGGGTGTTGATGCCGAACTCCTGCATGGCTGCATTGAGCAGCGGTGCCCAGCGTTTGGCGCGTGCGGCTGGGATCTGCATCGCACGCATGAGGTTCTGTTCGGTAAGCATCAATCAACCCTCAAAATGCGCGCCACGTTGCCTCGGGCACGGAATGTCAAAACAGCGAGTACAAGCAACACGCCCAAGTGCCAGAGACTTGGATGGAACCGCGCCCCCTGCAGCAGGATCTGCAGCGCCTGGCCACCAGTGCAGGCGATCAGCAACCACGCGAACAGGCCGATGCCTGGGCGGTGCCGGGTGTCTGCAGCGCGGCGGTAGCTCAGCAGACGCAGGCAGATGGCCAAGCTTGCGGCGAAGGTCAGCAGGGTGAGCACGTTAGGCACGGGGCGGGCCTCCACGACGTGCCCACGCTGCAAGGGCGCGCCGATAGTCGAACTTCTTGAATGCCTCAATGGCTCCCAGCGTCACGGTGATGATCACGGAAGAACTGAGGAACGCGACCAGGCCAGACGACTGCAACGGCAGACGGGCCAGCAGATCGGGAGTGGCGTAGTACCCGGCCACCGTGCTCAGCAGCAGGTAGACCGCCCGCTGCCAGAGCGGCATTGCCGCCGCAGACACGACAAACAGCGTGCCGCCGGCAAAAGCCCCGACAACGGCGTCACCGTCGATGCCGGGTAACAGAGCCGTGAGGCCCACACCGGCGGCCACAACCGCCAGAGTTGTGGTGGAGGTAGGTTCGGCCATGAATCAATCCCAGAGCTTCACACGGGCGCGCTGTGGCGGTGCCGTGGCGGTGGTGATGGTTGGCAACACGATGGATGTGCCGTGCGGTAGTACGGGGCCGAGGTGGGCGACACCGGGGTTCAGTTCCAGCGCCTTTTCAACGACGCCTGCGGTCACGCCCAGGTGGCGATGGCAAAGGGCGTCCAGCGTGTCGCCTTGCATCGCGGTGACACGCATCAGATCAGCTCCGCTGTGACACGGCGAATGCGCAGGAAGTCGCTGATGGCATAGCGGTGGTCCCGCCGTAGCTCATCAATGGTGGGACTCAGATCGTCCGCCCGCTGGTTGCCCTGTGCGCTGGAGTCGTAGGACCGGTAGCGTTCATGGATCTCGACGGCAGTGGCACAGGCCACCGCCCGAATGTAGAGCTGGATGCTACGTGGCTTGCCGTCGATCTCTACGTCAGGCACAGCGGCGGCGGTGTCGTAGCCTTTGTTGAGCTGCGTCTGACGCCAATTGTCCAGATCATCGTTCACCGTGATGGCGGCGGCCACGATGGCAGCACGCAGGCGCTCGGGTGACACTTCGCCGGCGAGGCGCACGGAGTTCCGCAGGTGGCACACGTCGATCTGTGGCCAGAACGGATCCGACGACACTGGGGCTTCTGCGGGGGCTGTTCCGTTGGCAATGAATCCGCTCATGTGGGCCTTGAATAAGTCGCCGGTGGTCGGGGCTTCACCAAAGGGGAGAGAGGACCTTTGGATCCGCCCCGAGCCGGCGGGGTCGCGGGGACGCTCGGGTAACGGCTCAGTCGCTGGACTGGCTGGCCGTGTATTTCTTGAGCTGGCTCTCGGCCTTGCTCAGATCAGTCTTGCCGCCACAGCCGTCGTGCAGCTGGATGGCGCGCCGCAGGGATTCCACGGCGATGGTGATTTGCTTGGGAAGCTCCGGATTCCACGCGCCGCCCGTGGCGTCCTCGACCACGGCAACATCCCGCATGATCCAGCGAGCACGCGACAGCAGCAGCTTGGCGCGCACCTGGTCGGGCATGTCCTGGCCATCGGTCAGAGTGCAGGCCTGTTCCAGAATCGTGGCGTCGAACTCGGCACCGCTGCGCAGTGCGTTGAGCGCAGCATCTGCCACCTCTTCGGCCACCACGGTGCCGGTGGTGCGTTCGAAGCGATCCGGCATTGGCAGGTTGTGGCGCAGCACGTACTCGGCCAGGCGCATGGCTTCGACGTAGCTGCCGGCGTCGATGTGCCAGAGCATTGCCGTGGTGACAACTTCATCGGCCGCGCCGTTGCCTTCGGCCAGGACGCCATCCAAGTACGGGGCATAGGCCGGCAGCAGTTCGGCCTTGAGCTTGCCCTTGGCTTCGGTGGACTGGATCTGCTTCAAGCGAGCGCGGTCGCTGGCCAGCTGCAGCAGCATCTGCTCGTAGATGCCGGTGCCGGGCATCAGCTGATTGCCGGCGACCTTGCTGGCGGCCTTGGCCGCCAGCTTGCGCTGCAGGTGACGCTTTGCGGGGCTATCGGCCATGGCCTCAGTCCCCGACCTTGATGTTTTCGATCAGGCAGCCCATGCCGTAGTCCTCAACGACGTAGGCGTCGTTGGATGATTCGAAGTTGACCACCCGATTCTTCGCCGGTTGCTCCTGAATGAAGCGGCGACGGCCGCCGATCTGCCAGTACAGCGACAGGTTGCTCAGGCTGGTGATCAGAATCGCGTCGTCCGGCATGAACGGCACGTCAGCCGGAGGCAGGCCGCCGATGCGCTTGGTGCCCAGCACCAGATCAGCGGCAAGCTGTTCGGTCGGCGCGTTGTCCTTGTTGATGATCGGGAAGTACTTGTCGTGGATCAGGCTGCGGCCGAGGATCACAACCATGCCGGGGTCTTTCGCGTGCCATGGATCGATCAGGCTGGAGACAGCATCCATCACCAGCGCGTCCAGGTTTGCATAGTCAGCATCGGCACCGCCAATCTTTACGACGCCCGTGGCCTTGCCTCCATCCAGAACGCGATGGTCTGCGTTGTCGCGGTACTGCTGCAACCAGCCCTTGTTTACATCCTGCAGCAGCGGATTCGTTGCCCTGTTGGTATTGGTAGCGGCGCTGGTGCCGTTGAATCCGATCATGATCCGGTCCAGGGACTGGCGAGCCAGGATCGCGTCACGGATCAACGTCTGGAAGTTCTTGTGACGCGCCCAGGTATCGATCCTGTTGTAGGTCAGGGCGGTGTCGAAGTCGGTTTGGACGCACCGGTATTCGTTGCTGTCCATGTTGGTCGGGTCGGTCGGCTGGCGTTCGGCGTTGCCGCTGGTGTCGGTGCGGCCAGCGATGGTGCTGCCGATGCCGATGCCGACCTTCTGGCCCTGCATATCGTTGACCGGGGTCATGTTGATAGCGCGCAGGAAGGAACTGGATTCCTGCATCTTGCCTTCCAAGGTCTGCTGAACTTCCGGCGAGACAGTGAAGACCTTGGATGGGTCGGTGACGCCGTTGAGCTGTGCGAGGCGGTTGGTGTACTGATCGAACAGCGGGCGGGTTTCGGTACGCATCAGATGCTCCTGAATCTTTGAATGAGGGGGTTGAGCTGCGATCAGCAGTCGGTGGCGTCGTCGCCCAAAGCACCAGTCACTACCGGACGCTTGGTGTAGTTCTGCGGGGTGTTGGCGAGCGTGGTGGTGATGCTCGCCAGCTGCGTGGCGAACTGCTGGTGGCGCTGGTTGGACAGCTCCTGCTCGCGCTTCAAAGCCACGATTTCATCGTTCTGGCTTTCCACGGTTTCGACCAGTTCCGCGCAGAAGGCAGCAAGGGCGTTCACATCCTTCACTTCGGGTTCCGGCTCGGGCTGCGGCTTGATGCCGAGCGCCGACAGCAGGCTACCCAGCGCCGACGTGCGCGGTGCCGGTGCCTCGACTTCCTCGAACTCGATGGCGGTTTCGGCCAGAGCGGTAAACAGGTTTTCCGGCGCTTGCTTGCGGTCTGCGAACGGATTCTTGTCCGGGTGCTGCGCGGCGAAGGCGAGCATTTCCGTGCCCAAGCTTGCCGGCGTGTCTGTGACCGCAAGGCCAAACAGGTACGCCCGGCCGCTGTCTGCGAACTTCGGGGCCACCTCAATACTGGTGAAGACCTTCTGCTTGCGCACGTTGACCAGGTTCACCAGAGCGTCGGTCGGCTCGATCTGTGCGAACAGGGCGAGTTTGCTGCTGCCGTTGATTTCCACTTCCTGCGTTTTGACGGCCAGCACGTCGCCATAGGCCCCGAACACACTTTCCGGGTGGGTGGCGCGGATGTGATCAATCCAGATGCGCGCACCGTAGACCTTGGGGTCGTAGGTCTCGCCCATGTCCACGATGTCCTGGCGCTCGATGGTGCGGCCATCACAGGTGGCACCTTCGACGGCCACGCGGAAGAATTTGGAACGGAACTTCTTTGCTTTCTTGGCGGCCATCTTGCCCTCTGCATGTGTCCAGTAGCATCGGAATTGATGCGATGACCCATGGTCGGATGAGGGCAAATCACCAGCAATGACGCCAACCTGTAATCCGCAGGATTACAAGGGTTTTGCGTGTCTCTCGCGCGAGGCGACCGGCAACCTTGCTGCAGTGAATATCGTTGCTGACCAATTGCAGATGGATCCCCGCCGGCAGGCCATGTTCCTGTACTGGATGGGCTGGCGTGTGTGCGAAATCGCCGAAGCTATCGGCGAGAAAGAGCGCACCATTCACAGCTGGAAGTCGCGCGACGAATGGGACAGGGCGGACAACGTTGCACGAATCGGTGCCGCGTTGGAAGCCCGCTTGGTGATCTTGATCCACAAGAACGACAAGACGGCTCACGACTTTAAGGAAATCGACCTGCTGCACCGCCAGCTGGAGCGGCAAGCACGGATCCAGCGCTATCAAGGTGGCGGGACCGAGACGGATCTCAACCCGGAATTGGCAAAGCGCAATGCTGGGCCCAAAAAGCGCACGCCAAAGAACAGCTTTACCGAGGATGAGGTAGAGCGGTTGCGCGAAGCATTCTTGGATGGTTGCTTCGACTTTCAACGCGATTGGCACAAGGCCGGCAATGAGCGCACGCGCATCATTCTGAAGTCGCGCCAGGTCGGTGCGACCTATTATTTTGCACGTGAGGCGCTTATTGATGCTCTCACTACTGGGCGGAATCAGATCTTCCTAAGTGCATCAAAAAGCCAGGCGCACGTCTTTCTCGGCTATATCCGCAGATTCGTGCAGCAAGTGCTTGATCGAGACCTTAGCGGTGATCCGATTGTTCTTGCGAACGGCGCGGAGCTGTATTTCCTCGGAACCAATGCCCGAACCGCGCAGGGCTACCACGGAAATTTCTACTTCGATGAGTTCTTCTGGACTCATGGATTCACAGAGTTGAACAAAGTCGCAAAAGCGATGGCGACGCATAAAAAGTGGCGAAAGACCTACTTCAGTACGCCGTCCACCATGGCGCACCAAGCGTATGACTTCTGGACAGGGGAGCGTCTGAACAAGGGCCGCCCAGCCTCGCAGCACATAAGCATTGATGTGAGCCACGCCAACCTGCAGGAAGGGCGTAGGTGTGCTGATGGGGCGTGGCGAAACATGGTCACTATCCAAGACGCGGATAGGCGCGGTTGCGATCTGTTCGATATCGAAGAGCTGCGGCGAGACAATAGCCCGGAGGACTTCGCAAACCTCTATATGTGCGAGTTCGTAGATGACAGCGCTAGCGTCTTCCCGTTGTCGCTGCTGCAGTCGTGCATGGTGGATAGCTGGGTAGAGTGGGACAGCGATTACAAGGCCCATGCTATTCGGCCCTACGGTGACCGCGCGGTGTGGATCGGGTATGACCCTGCCGAGACGGGCGACAGCGCCGGTATCGTTGTCGTGGCGCCGCCAGCGGTGCCTGGTGGTTCGTTCCGCGTGTTGGAGCGGCATCAGTTCAAGGGCATGGACTTCGCGGCCCAAGCTGACTTTATCCACAAGATCACACAGCGCTACTGGGTGACCTATATCGGCGTGGACACCACAGGCATGGGCACAGGCGTAGCCCAATTGGTGAAGCAGTTCTTTCCTGGCGTGACCACCTTCAGCTATTCGCCCGAGGTGAAGTCGCGCCTGGTACTCAAAGCCTATGACGTGATCAAGAACGAACGTTTGGAATACGACGCCGGGTGGACTGACCTCACGCAGTCCCTGATGGCAATCCAGAAAACCATTACCGCCAGCGGGCGGCAGATCACCTACACCGCAGGGCGCACGCGCGCCACTGGCCATGCCGACCTGGCATGGGCGCTGCTGCACGCGCTTTACAACGAACCGCTGGAGGGCGCAGCCGCCGCCACCAGCACCATGGAGATTTTCTGATGTCCACCGAAGACCAGACTCTGGCACAGGAACCGCCCGGCAAGTTTGAGGCCTTCACCTTTGGCGAACCGACGCCTGTGCTTGATTCGCGCGGGTTGCTCGACTATCTCGAATGCTGGCGCAGTGGGCGCTACTTCGAGCCACCTGTGGATCTGCAGGGGTTGGCGCGCACGGTGCGCTCAAACCCGTTCCTGCAGAGCGGCCTCACATTCAAGCGGAACATGCTGGTAAGGACGTTCAAGCCTCACCGCCTTCTGTCGCGGGCGAAGTTTGCCCAGCTCTCGCTGGACTTCCTCACATTCGGCACTGCCTACGTCGAGCGCGTCCGGGCAATGACTGGGGCCGCCCATAGCATGACCGTGCCGCTGTCTCAGTACATGCGGCGCGGCACTGAAGACGGAGAGTTCTTTCAGGTGCGCGCCGGCTCCGTTGAGCATGAGTTCGCTGCCGACACGGTGTTCCAGCTGCGCGAGGCTGATGTTGACCAGGAGATTTACGGCCTTCCCGAGTGGATGCCTGCGGTGCAGTCGGCGCTACTAAACGAGTCGGCGACGTTGTTCCGCCGGAAGTATTACAACAACGGCTCGCATGCTGGATTCATCCTGTACCTATCAGATCCGCAGGTGAACCAAGGCGATGTGGATAACCTCCGCGAGCAGCTGAAAGGCGCTCGCGGCATCGGCAATTTCCGCAACCTGTTCCTGCACTCACCCAACGGTAAGAAGGACGGCATCCAGCTGATCCCTGTAAGCGAAGTGGCGGCCAAGGACGAGTTCACCGGCATCAAGGGGGTGACCCGCGATGACATGCTCGCCGCTCTGCGCGTGCCGCCGCAGTTGCTCGGCATCGTCCCGCAGAACTCTGGTGGGTTCGGCTCTATCCGCGACGCCGCGAGCGTGTGGGCGGCCATGGAGCTTGAACCGTTGCAATCCCGTTTTGACACCATCAACGAATGGGCAAGCGATCAGGTGGTTCGATTTGATCCGTTCGTTGTAGGGGAGGGGGTGAAGTGACGAACGCGCTAACCAATCTGCGCTGTGGCGAATGCGCCCGCCTCCTGGCTAAGGCGAGTGGCTACAGCGAGCTGCAAATTAAGTGCCCGAGGTGCGGCACCATGAATCACATGAAGGCCCAGAGCCTCCCGACAGATCGCCGCGAGCGACTGACAGAAGGTTCTACCAATGAAAAACCAGTTGTTGAAAGGCGACGCCCTGATGTTGTTGCCGACCCTGCCGAGCGCATCGTTCGACGCGCTGATCACTGACCCGCCGTATGCCAGTGGTGGCCTCACCGCTGGTGCAAGGCAACGGCCACCGTCTGAGAAGTACGTGCAGGGAGGTGGCCGGGCATTGCATGCCGACTTCGTTGGCGATGAGCGCGACCAGCGTTCCCACCTTCAATGGATGGTGCTCTGGCTCAGCGAGTGCAGCCGGCTCCTGCGCGATGGCGCGCCTGTATGCCTGTTCACCGACTGGCGGCAGCTGCCGCTCACCACGGACGCGCTGCAGTGTGCTGGCTTCACATGGCGGGGTATCACGGTCTGGGATAAGACCGAAGGGGTACGTCCCCAGCTCGGTCGTTTCCGCAACCAGGCGGAATACGTGGTTTGGGGCAGCAAGGGGGGCATGCCGCTCAAGCGCCAGGCACCGGTGCTGCCGGGGGTGATCCGCGAGCCGGTGCGCAAGGCAGACAAGCTCCACATGACCGGCAAGCCCACGCCGCTGATGCGACAGCTGGTGCGGATCTGCGAGACGGGCGGCCGGATCCTTGACCCGTTCGCTGGATCCGGGACCACGCTCGTAGCGGCCCAGCAGGAAGGCTACAACTGGACCGGCATCGAGATGACGGACCACTACGCCGAAGTCACCCGCGAGCGCCTGCGCGCCGAGTAGGCCCAACACCAGCGCCGCCCAAACAGAGCCGCCCTCCGGGGCGGCTTTTTCGTGGGCGCGCGGCGCAACCATACGAAATCGAGGCGCGCGGTACGGTTTCGGCCGCCTACCCCCCGAGAAACGCAATCGTCGCCCCGCCACGCCTGCCCTCTAACTACCCCGGAAATTCTGCAGGCCTGCAGGTGCCGCCCAGCCGCGCCCGTACAGGCTGGCGCGGGCATTGGATGGGGCGCAATGGCCCTGCGGATCCCTGCGCGTCTGGGGGCTTCCTGCGCCGCAAGGGAGGCTGTCCACCCGAGGCGCGATTTCTGGGGACCCCCATCGGAAGATGGTAATTGGTAATCAGGCCCCTTTATGGCGGGCTAAGTCATTGAAAAAAAGCAATATTTGGTGGTTACCTGTGACGGTAATCTGAGGTAACTAAAAAGGTAACCTGACTGTATGTCATTGATTTTATTGGGCCGCATCCGGGCAAAAGATTACCGTCCAAAAAGGTAACCTGATTACCTTCTGATTACCATTTAATTACCTTTGATAGATAGATATAAGTAATTGAAAAATATAGATTTAAGGTGATTGAAATTTAGGGATTACCTTTATTACCTGTTTCCGATGGCGTCCCTAAAAATTTCCATAAGGGCGGCAGGAAGGTCCCCGCACTGACCCGCTCACTGATGCTTACGCCGCCGCCGCTTCCTTGCCGGCACGCTGATCGATGGATCCGGAATGAAGTGGCCGGGTTGGCCAGCAGCCGCGACTTGGCCACCTGGTGCGTCGCGATATTGATCGAGAATCCGCCCCTCCCATCGCCGCGACCATGCGGCGTCACTATGAGAAAGATCAAGCGGTCAACAAGAAACTGGGCGGAGGCGTCGCTTTGGTCACGGAATTGGAAGCCTGGCGGCAGTGCTATCTGAGGAGCAAGTCGTAGGCATCGATCGGACAGTATCTTTACCTTTGCCCCTACCCTCTCGCACTGGTCTCTGAATCTGGATGCAAGTCGCCAGAAACTGACGAGTGGTCTTGCTGGCGTGATGCGACTGGCGGTTGAAAGGTCCCAACGGCGCTTTTGTATCTTTCAACTACGTCCTTAGCGCCTCCGATGATTGACTCGGACCGCTGTGCGAGCAACAGATTAAGAGCGTGCACTTCGTCTTCTGTAGCGCGCTGCAGTCCCTGCCTATAGCGCCCAGATTCACACAGAACTACTGCCCTAGTAGGTGACAGAGGCATGAAATAATCAAGCCCGCGGATCTGCTGCATTGAGAGCATCGCGTCCGGATGGATGTTCAAGGCGGGATTGTCGGAGAAGATAAAAGGGGCATTCAAATCAGTGGTAAGAATAGCCAATACAGATTTCTCTGCGGAACGAATAAGTGACTGCCCTAAGTTCGTCCCGTAGATCAATGATAGAAACCACCAGGCGGCCGAGTAGTCTTCGGCATCTTGGGGCTGCATCGTCTTGGCCCTCAATTCACTCATTACATCTTTCATCCATTTGGTTCGCATGGATACATGGCCGACATAACTCAAAAGAATCACAAGGTTACTTTTCTCGGCAACTGCGCTGAGATCGTCCCTGCATAAGCTCTCAAGAATGGGCCGAACCCCGAGCTCATGCTTGGTATAGATGAGTTCTAAAAAGTTGGATTGGACTGCATGCATGGCGCCGCTTGCCGCCTCGGCATATTTGCCAGTTCGGGGTATCAGTTGCATGCGCCGCTGAATTTCCTCCCAATTCGCCAACAGGCGATTGTGATAGTCAACGGCGGGGCCCGTTCCAGCATCAATTGTTGCTTTGACAATCGCTAATTGGCGATTAGAGAGTGGTGTTGCAAGATAGAAATAGTCCTCAACTGCTAAGCCCGCTACGCTGTCTCTCGCGACTTTGCGTTTCTTCGTGGTGTACCAAACATCTCGATTGTTGTCCGACCATTTGGCCAGGTGCATCTTCCAGACGTAGTGATTACGCTTCCTCGTAGGCAACACTGATGGAGGTGACATGGTTCGTGTGGCTAGCCGACAAGGAGATGGGAATAGTAACAGTCCGCGTCGAGCCTCATTAGAGATGGTCCCGGCTGTAAGATGCGAGTTGTATTTTTGATGCTTGGATTTTGTCCTGCAGATTCAATGGACAGGCGGTAATGGTGAATAATCAGGCATTTTAGGCCAGCCATTGCATTCAATGCGTGTTTGAGTGTGGCCTCCTGGAAGTGAGCATCACGCTGGTGTTTGACGTTGTTGTAGCTACGCCACCAATCAGGATGCTTTGCATTTCCCCAGTTCTCCCAAGGAGTCATTGTTAGGCCATATCTGGGAACGTGCACTTGCATGAGCGCCAATTCGGGGAGATGCTGGGTTAAAACCTTCTTGTAACCTTCGATGTTCCCCGCTTTCACCGTGGGTTCGAGCTTTGAGCATAGAAGCTTTGCGACTACGTCCACCTCAGATGCCGCAGCAAGAAGCAAGTGGGCAAACTCTATCGAGAATGTGTGCATATTCCCGGAGCAAAATTCGACATAGCGCGAAGCAAGCTCTAAATCGCGTTCTAATGCCAAAAAGTAGTTCCAGTGGACCTTACTTGCCGTTTCTAGAATTGCCATGCTTGATGGTTCCGTTCCTTGGGGCGGTAGGGGCTACCGTTCAGAGGATGCCCAATTGAAGTTATTTGCACCGGTAAAATTAAGTGGATAGGCCTCAAGTAGCAATGGTTTCACGACTTGCCGCCGGTAAAAATAAGGCGCGTAAGTTGCTGTTTTCATTGCTCAGACGAATTAACTTGTAAACAGTAGGTCATCCGTTCGATTCGGATAAGCGGCACCATCGCCTGATCCTATGGCGTCCAGGCAAGTCCAGAATTCATACTAAGCCCGCAGAAATGCGGGCTTTTTTGTGCGCTTTGGTCCGAGCTTGTCCACGTACATCCAGCGACGTTGGGGGTACAAGTGGGGGTACATTTCGGGAAATGGAGTTCAGCAAGGAGGATGTACCCCCAATGGGTGCTAAGCAATTGACAGATATGGCCGCGCGTAACGCGAAGGCGAAGGACAAGCCTTACAAGTTGGCAGCAGGAGCAGGTCTCTACCTGCACGTGATGCCCAATGGTGCGAGGTACTGGCGGATGAAGTACCGCTGGGATGGTAAGGAGAAACTACTGGCGATCGGGGTCTACCCCGAGGTCTCGCTTAAGGAAGCCGGTGAGGCCCGTGATGAGGCTAGGGCGAGGCTTCGTGCTGGACGCGATCCTTCCGAGCACAAGCAATTGAGCAAGCTCACGTCCAAGTTGTCAGTAGATACCCGCTTCCAGGCGATAGCCGTGGAATGGCTCGAGTCCCGTGGGGACTTGGCGCAGTCAACGCGGGAGAAGGCAGCATGGATGCTGGAGACCTATGCCTTTCCTTGGTTGGGCAAGCGGCAGATCCATGAGATCAGCACCGCTGAGGTGTTGGCAGTTCTGCGTAGGTTGGAGGCTCAGGAGAAGATCGAGTCCACGCAGCGCCTTCGCCAAATCTGCGGGCAGGTATTTCGCTACGCGGTGGCCACCGGAAGGTTAGATCGTGACCCGACCAGCGCTCTTCGTGGTGCTCTGAAGACAGCGAAGAACAGGCACTACGCGTCAATAACCGATCCAGCGAAGGTCGGTGAGCTGATGCGGGCCATTGATGGGTACACGGGGCAGCTTGTCACGCAATGTGCGCTCCGCTTTGCTCCTCTGGTCTTCACTCGTCCGGGGGAGTTGCGTAAGGCGGAGTGGGCAGAGTTCGATCTTGCTGCGAAGCAATGGAACATCCCTGCGACGAAAATGAAGATGGGAATAGCTCACGTTGTCCCGCTATCCAGGCAAGCAGTTGCTGTACTGGAAGAGCTGCGACCGGTCACGGGAGATGGACGCTACGTATTTCCGTCCGTCCGAAGCTCGAGAGATCCAATGAGCGAGAACACGGTCAATGCAGCACTTCGTCGTCTGGGATACGGGACGGATGACATGACCGGACATGGCTTCCGAAGCATGGCTTCCACTTTGCTGCATGAGATGGGCTGGACATCAGACGCAATCGAAAGGCAGCTTGCCCACTCTGAAAGAAATCCGATTAAAGCGGCTTATAACCGGGCGGAACATTTGCCTGAGCGCCGGAAGATGATGCAGGCGTGGGCAGACTACTTGGATAAATTGAAGGGAAAAGGCGAGGCGCTTATAAAGCTGGTTGTTTGATTCTCCATTCGGTGTCTTAGGTTGCCCTGCGCGGCTATTGTCGCGCAGGGCGCTATCGACCCAAAGCGGACAACCTGTGGGTGTCCTCGATAGCTGCCTGGTAGAGAAGACGCTGGGCTAACGACGCTTATGCGCTGTCTTGTTTATGGGCGTCGTCAGCCATAAGATCAAGACGTACTGAGGGAGTAGCTCGCCAACTGGTGTGCTGTGGGTAGTTGGATAGCAGGCTCCTGAGGTCGAGCTATTAGTCGGTTTGGCAACGAGAGGTAACATGGAATCCCTGCTGATCATCGCAACCATTTTTGGTGGAATTGCCGCAATCGGCTACTTTTGGGACAAGATCAAAGCGTTTTTTAGTGGGGAAGGTAGAAGGAATCAGCACGACATTGACTTGTATAAGCGGTACAGAGAGTTAATTGTCGATAGCGGAATTTACCAACTTTACCGAGGTCACGACTTTCTCGGTGCTTTTCAAAATGCCTACTGGTCGCCGTTCTCTCAATATGTGGATTCGTGGGGGACGGTCGATCATGAGTTCATCGATCCTCGGCTTAATAGAGCGCACCAAAATGTCTATGAAAAGGCATCTGAGTTAGGGATGGCGATTGCCAAGAACACCGTTCTTATTGGGGCGACGGGTCACTTGCGATCCGTAAAGCCAGACAGTTTGCCTGCCGGCGCCACGCCGGAGAACATCAAGGCTGAGGCGAGAGAGATAAATTCTCTAGTGCCAGGTTTCATCAGCGCTCATGAGAGCTTTGTTCGTCTGGCAAATCGGAGGCTTCGTGGCGTTGTTCACTAATAATTAATTCAAGTCAACGCCGCCTTGTGGCGGGGCTTAAAACAGGCGTTTTGCTCTATGAAGCTAGAACCTGGCTTTGTCGAACAGCTTTCCGCGATACATGCGCGCGACCTAATTGAGATGCTTCGTGCGGAGGGACGGCCTCACTTTGATACTCATTGGACCCTTTGCAACGAAATCAAACCTGTTGATCTCTATTGCTATCTGTATGGCCGTTTCGGCGCTCCAAACGGCATACAAAATTTCCTACGTGGCGATCACTCCGAAAACCTTATCCATTGGGAGTGGACCCTTGCATCTCATGGACGAATAATCCTCGTTCAAGGACACAACTTCCGAACTGAACTGTGGATTTCGGGGGATGAATTGCCGCGTGAGGCCCTTGAACAATTGGTGGTAGACGTCAAGAGTACTTTCCCGAGGCATGGCCAAGCCATGGGGAAAGTTCGTAAGGCATTGGAACATTGGGTTGAGTTCATCAACCCATATCACCGAATTCGAAGCTCTGTTGAATGCTTGATGTCCGAAATTGAAGCTCTTGATGTCGAGGGAAAAACAAGCCAGCTTGGCGGCATCGGCGAATATGAAAGCCCTGAGCAATGGTCCGAAGAATGGGGGCAGCAAGGCAAAATTGTCACGAAGGCAACTGGCTTGTGCTTTGGTGCGCGTGCAATGTTGCCTGTGATGGCTGAGGCTTTCGTGAACCTCTTGATGTACCTCCTGATGAAGCCAAACCTGAAGCAGGATGATAGATTAAGGGAGTATTTGATCCGCCAGCCCATCGACGTTCGCATCAAAAGCCTCGCTCACAACTGCGTCGGATTTCAGTCAGAGATTGATTATCGACATGAGTCCTGTCGGCGTTATCACTCGCTCGTGAACGAGAGGAATGACTTGCTTCACGGTAATGTAGTTATTGATAAGCTGAAGTTCAATGAGCTCTACTTTAACGGGCGTGTTCCGGTTTTTGACTCGTATGCGTCGATGTGGGAGCGAGCCTTTGGAGTCGCAAAGAGGTCCGTGGGTTTAGAAGTTTTGCGCGATGAGCGACAAGTTGTTGAGGACTTTGTCGAATATGTTATCTCCTGCCTTGAGGAAAATAAGCAGGAGCAGGTTCGTGTGTTCTGTGCTCGCCGTGATTTGGGTATTTGTCTTGATGACGGGCATTTGGGGGTTTTGTTTTCCGGGCAACTAGTAGATATGGCGCCTGGACCTAAAGTGTCGAGATAGGACGTCTGCTCAATAAGTCGCTGTAGGAGACGTTCAGCCCAACGTTGATTTTCCCGGTCGAGATGTGTGTCGTCACCTCAGGTTCTTGAGCCCAAGTGCTGATAAACGTTCACTTCTGACCCCGAGGCGTCATCTGGTCAAAAGCTGGCATCTGGAAACTGGGGTCAATCCAGAGACTGGTTTTCATAGGCCACAGGTCAGGCTCAGGTGAGTAATGTCAATCTAAATTCTTGCTGCTAAGGTGATTGCGATATGCCCAACCGGAAACTTCCTTCGACGCAGAATATTCCAGAACTCAGCATAAATATAGAAGGATTGAGGCGTTTCGCCGCATTGTCAGTCTTTCTGCCGGAGCCCGACCTTTCCGTTCAAGAGCGACAGTTACGGGAGTGGATGCGCCATACCATCGTGTCCGCGGCTCGACACTATCGAGAGGCTCGCGAGCTAGTTGCAAAGCAGGAGTCTGCAGATCAGGTACGTGATGGAGGGGTAATATTTTATGCATTTGAAGTGCCAGGCCAACTCGAAGGTTGCGTGATGTCGCTTCACCGTCTATGCAATGCCTTGCGACGCTTGAGTAAATCTGATCGCCGGGCCTCTTATTTTTGTAAGAACTTCGAGATCGCTATTGCCAAGCTTGGGAAACTCCGTAATCAATTTGAGCACATGGATAGCCAGATCGTACCAGGACAGCATGGCTCCGGTCCGATCGTTATTGCGTTCGAGGACGAAGCCGAATGTTTTCGATTTAGGTCATTAAAAATGCCAACGGTTGAGCTGCATGGCCTGATCGAAGGAGCCTTCAGCGTCGTAGCAGCGCTATATCCTCAGTTTGATGCGGCATCCAAGCCGACGCCAGACGGATTCGCGAAACTTGAGATGACATTCATGGCTCAGGTCATCAATCAGGGTTGAAGTGAAATCACTATCGCTTGATTCATCCCATTTTTTTGCATCGTTAGCTAGGGCATTATGGACGATCGTACTTCGCAGAAATCCACACCTATCAGTGGCCTCAAAATCGGGAAAGTACAGGCTACGGAGGTTCTGTATTTCACGGGAGGCATGATCGCGATCCCTGTAACAGGTGGAGGATTCGTTCTCGGCCCGGTGGGCGGACACGAAGGACTCACTCACGCTGGCCCAATGTCGTTTGAACTTGCGAGTGGATTGGCGCGTGAGGCCGGCTGCTATTTTGTTGGAGTCAATTAGATACATGCAAAAGACGGCCCAGAGCGGAGCGAATTTTGGTACCCGACGCTTGGGAAAGCGCCATCCCAAGAGCAGAGTTCCGATAGTTGGGCGGCGATAGCCCATCAAGCACACGAGGCGCATGACGAGACCTTTGCGGACATTGCACGGTATCTTTCCATTTCCATGCGGTCGGCTGGGTGGCGTTTGCGGGAGGTCAGTCGGCTCCACCATGAGCAGCTACAATGGTCTCTGCTCTCGTCGCGACGATCCGGCAGTCGTTTCTCAAATGTTCCGATTTTTGATCTATATCTGGCAGTTCATTCGCTGGTCGCAGAAATGTGTGCAGCGCGCGACTATCTCGCGCAACTAGCTGCTATGAGAGTAGTAGCCAAGCCCGGCACCGACAGTCTGGCAAGGCTCTGCAGTTGGCTCGAGAAAACAGCAAACGAGTCAGCAAGAAGCGATCCAATGGTCGCTTTACTACTGGCTGCGAATGGCAGCAGTGATTCGCCGAAGTGGTTGGCTGAGTTGGGCGAGATGCGAAATACATTTATGCATCGACAGCCAATGGCCGCAAATCCGGATGCTGCCGCTTTGCTCTATCGAATTGTGCAAACTCGGAGCGGGCCTATTCCGACCATTCGGCTGTCGCGTTTCAGCAAAGGCGAGGCTATCGTCGATGGCGAGGACCCCTTCGTCGCGCTTTTGCGCTACTGGCGTTCGTTAGAGGAGCTTTCACGTGCCTGTGTTCCATTTTCTCGCTACTTGGCCGTGCACCCTCATTTTTCGGCCTCACCTTAGTTTCGCTCTCGTCGAATTTCTCAAGAACTTAAGGTTCATGCAAGTAGGAGGGATGGGAAAGGTGCCTTATACCTTTGTCATGGTATTCGCTATCGGTGACGCTTGTTGGCGTATGACGCCTTCGACTCATTCGTCCCACGGCAGCCAACGCCCGCTTCTGGCCGGAAGTTGCCGTTCGGCGTGTCGAGCTTGAGTGCTGGGCGCCATCGATATGCTTTCATTGATTGAAAATTATTTCAGACCCTTAGTACTACGTTGAAGCAGGGTCCTCCTGTTTTGCGTGTGCGCCGCGCATCGGCGTATCGCTTCGAGTACTAGGTATGAAGGATAAATCCGAGTTCCTCTACTGCGTCTTCATCGTGGCTGCGGCCATCTTGTCGGCCGTAGCCCGTTGTTCGTTCACCCGCCCCGACCAGTTCGGCCGGGATTCCTACGACTAAACCAACAACCCAGATAGACGCACAAGGCCCGGCATTGTCCGGGCCTTGTGCGTTATGCCGTCTTTGAAAGGAGACCGATATGCATCACGTTGAAACCATGGCCTATGCAGGCCAAGTCCCATGGCATGGCATCGGAAGCCAGTTGGCTCCAAGCCAGTCCATTGAAGTATGGCGCGAGCGCGCCGGCATGAACTGGTCCTTGGAGGAAGCCGAGGTGCGATTCGCCGCCGAGGCTGAAGATCAGTATCCCGTTCGGGCGTTCCCCGGTCAGAAGGTGCTTTATCGCTCTGACACCAAGCGACCGTTGGCCGTGGTGTCCAAGCGCTATCAAGTGGTCCAGCCGCGGGAGATCCTTGAGTTCTACCGCGACCTGACGCGGTACAGCGGTTTCGAGCTGGAAACGGCAGGCGTTCTTCGCGGCGGGCGGAAGTTCTGGGCATTGGCCCGTACTGGGCAGGGTGTGGCCCTAAAGGGCCAGGATCAGGTCAACGGGTACCTTCTTCTGGCTACGGCCTGTGACGGAACGCTGGCGACCACCGCCCAGTTCACCTCAGTTCGCGTGGTGTGTAACAACACCCTGCAGATCGCGGTTGGGGATCGAACCGGAGCCATCAAGGTCCCGCATCGCAGTGCTTTCGATGCTGACAGGGTTAAAAGCCAGTTGGGTATTGCTGTTGAGGGCTGGCATGGCTTCGTGGAGCGGATGCGGATCCTTTGCGAGACACCTGTGAACCCTGATTCGGTCGATGGGATGCTGCGGAATTTGCTCACGTATCCGGCTGCTCAGAATGGAAAAACCATCGTGAACGAGCAGGCTGTAGCCAAGGTGCGGGCGCTATACGGCGGGGAGGGTAGAGGCTCGAGCCTAAAGACCAGTAAGGGCACGGCCTTTGGCTTGCTCAACAGCATTACCGAGTTCGTGGACCATCATCGGCGGGCGCAGAGTACGGAGAACCGCTTGGATGCGGCCTGGTTCGGCCAAGGCGCCTTGCTAAAGCAGAAGGCTTGGAAGGAACTGCTGGGGGAAGCCGCATGAACGTCTCGCTGCAGAAGCAACGCTTGGAAGAGCTACCTGGCGGTTTGAACGAACGTGACAGCTCTGTCCTCGCTCAGGCATTAGAAATCCTAGAGAGCAGAGCAATGGTCAGTGGCCTTCTATTGGGAGATGCGGATGTTGCAGGCAGGTTCTTCCGCCTGCGTCTAGGGAATGAGATCCGCGAACACTTCGAGGTGGCGTTCCTCGATGCCCGCAACCGTCTGATCGCCATTGAACGGCTGTTTTCAGGTTCCATAGACGGGGCTGAGATCCATCCGCGGATTGTCGTCCAACGAGCCTTGGCACTAAATGCGGCAGCGGTTCTGCTAGCTCACAACCACCCAAGCGGGCACTGTGAGCCGTCAGCAGCGGATCGAGCCATCACCAAGCGATTGAAGGAAGTTCTGGCGATGGTGGAGGTGAGGGTCGTCGACCACCTTGTGGTGTCGGCAGGCCAAGGGACCTCGATGGCTCAGCTCGGGCAGATCTGAAGGCCCGGATACTTAGGAGAACAGCATGAAGGAAACGGAGACGTCCTGGTCATCGACCAGGGCGGCAATAGCTCGTGCCAAAGCGGCTGATCTAGACCGACAGGCCCGGGAGGTAGAGCGCTCAGCTGCCGATGGAAACTGGCGGATGAAGGCGCGGGCTAGGGAGGCCGTCACCAGGCTTAGATTGCGAGCTGGAGCGTATCTAGTCGAAGCGCTCCGATGGGAGCAACGGGACTAGTAACTCGCGCTTACGGCTTGGTGACCAAGCCGGGTGCAAGCGCGTGCAGTTTTTCGATCAAGTCTGGATGCTGCTGTAGGAGTTGCAAAAGTTGAACAGCAGAGGCTTGCTTCTCCGGAGCGATGTTGGAAAACAACAAGATCGTTTGCGCCATTTCCTGGTTGTCAGCCAGTAAATATGCAGGTGGAACCTCAAGCACCTGGGCCAAGGTATCCAGGCTATCGAAGCCAACCGCAGTGACTTGGTGTTCGTAGCGATTGATCCGGGAAGAACCCTTTTCCTTTCCTAGTCCCATGCGATCTCCCAAGGCGCGCTGGCTCAGCCCGCGCATTTGGCGGGCCTGCACAAGGCGTGCGGCAAATAGAGAGCGGAGGGCCTCGGACACGCTGAAATCAATGCGATCGGATGGGCACCCATCATGACGAAGCCTCTATCAGTGTGGCAGACTCTATTTCACAGATAGAGGTCTAAATAGTCAAGCGGGAGGCGGCTGCTGAAGCCAATGGCATGCAGTCACTTATGGAGAAACGGATGTCCGGAGAAAACCACTACGAAGTCCTCGGGGTACGCCCCGAGGCACCGCTCTGGGAAATAGAGCTTGCCTACAAGGGCAGGCGGAGCCAGTACCACCCTGATCGGTACGCTGCAGGTGACGCGTCGTCCGTGGCATGGGCGACGGCCAAGATGCAAGCGGTCAACAATGCCTATGCGGTTCTCAAAGACCCAGACCAACGCGAGCGCTTCGACCGTACCCAAGCGTCGGCGAAGCCGGCTGATCCAGGCCCCCGGACGGAGCGAGCCAGGGCTCCTGAGCCTCCTCCTCTCCGCTCACTCCGGCAGGCCCTGGAGGGGCTGGAGTTCAGTAATCAGCCCTGTGAGCGGGTGTTTGTCGCTCCAAATATTCCAAGGAAAAAGCTCCAGGGCGCTCTGGACAGCTACGGGGAGAGGCTGCGGGCCCAGGACGTTGTCGTGCTCATCGACGACACCGTGTTCGGCGGTGCCAGGGAAGGCGTGCTGATCACCGAAACCCAGATTCGGTGCAAGGCCAAGTTCGAGCAGGCTGAGGTCCGGCTACTGGGTTGCCTGACCGAGATCACCGCCCACGGTGCCCACATCCGGATCCATGGCGAGCCCTTCATCACATTGAGCATTCCCAACCCGGATGACCTGAGACGGCTGTTCAGAGCCGTCAGCCACTACTTGCAAGAAACCAACTGATCTCAACCAACAGGGGAATGACATGAAGTACCTGATAGGCCTGTACGGCGTGACCGTGCTGATCGCGGCCATATGTTTCGATATCTGGGGGCGCTATGCCTACAAGGGGTTCTTCTACAACCTCGGGCAGGGCCTGGTCTGGCCCGTAGTGGTCTTCCCGTCATTCGGAAAGCTGATCGGCGGTGTGGTCTGGATCGTGGTGATCTTTGCCCTGCTCGTCCTGGTGAAGAGGCGATAAGCATGAGATCAAGAATCCGAAAGATGCTCACCGTTGCTCTCATTCCGCTGGCGCTGTGCGCTTGTACCAGCGAGCTGGACAAGGTCCGAGGCCAGTTCATAGACAACTGCATGAGCAGCGGCGCACCGAAGTCCAACTGCAAATGCGCCATCGACAAGTTGCAGGACCACTACGGCGAGCAGGGCCTGGTGGCTATCAACAGACAGGGCTACCCACCGTCCGACTTCGCCGAGCAGCTGTTCGTGGCAGCGAGCCAGTGTCGGAACCCCTGATAGCGCCTGACGTCCTGCCCACGAAGTAGGCCGCCGACAGTATCGCTCGTTGCCTCTGACGACCGAATGCCGGCCGCCCGACCATACAGACAAGGAATTCCATGAAAAGTATCAACTACGTTGCAGCCATGCTTGCTGCGCTTCTTCTTGGTGGATGCAGCAAGCCAATCTTGGATTGGCGCAATGCAGAGCTGAGTAACGGAAAGATCTACGAATCTGGCTCCAACGAGCCATTCGACGGACGGGTGACCGGCGTACCGCACAAGCAGCTAGAACCGCTCTTGGGCTCTCTGAGGACCATCCTTCAGAACCTGAACACCAATCAGACCACCAGCATGACCGCACTGCTGGGCAACTTGAACTATGTCTGCGATGTGGAGGTGGAAGAAGGATTGGTAGGTGGCCAGTACACCTGCCGCTATCCGCAGTCACAGGTCGTCGCCTACGAAGGCAAGCGGACCGACGGTGGTCTGGATGGGGAGACAGTGTTCCACACGAAGACAGGCAGTCCTGGCGTCATCCTGACGATGCAGAACGGCCGCGTGGAAGGGCCGATCAAGATCTACTTCGCCGAAAAGCCTGGGCAACTCTCCTACCAAGCGACGGCTGTGAACAATGGTCTGGAAGGAGAGGCGATCAGCTACTACCTCAACGGCCAGGTCAAGGTAAAGGCCAACTTCAAAGGTAGCGTGCCAGTAGGGCTGTGGGAGGCCTACTGGGAAGAGAACGGAGCTGTCTCAGAGCGGGGCATGTACGAGGGCGGAAAGCTGGTCTCACAGACCCACTATCTCCAAGACGGCACGGAATACCTGACGGAACCGGAAATGTGGGCGCTCCATCGCTCAATTTCGGGAAGTGATGATTTCACTCTGACGCCCAAGCAGGAAGTTCTGCTTACAGAGGCGGAGAAGCGATACAAAGCAATCCGCCCGCAGACAGCGGCCCAGCGAGAAGCAGCTGTCAGAGCTCGAGAAATTGCACGCAGCCTCGATCCGGATTGCATTGTTTGCGACGGATCGGGGAAGTGACCTGACGCGGTAGTGAGAGCAGATAGCGGGCGTGCTGATGCACGCCCGCTCCATGCGGGTGGTTAGTTTTTTCCAAAACGACTCCAGGAGAGGGTATGAAGAAGGTAGGTATGTTGGTGGGAGCCATGTTGGCTGTACTGGCGCTTGTAGGTTGCAAGAAGGAAGCGGCTCTCACCCAGGCCGGTGACATCAACCTGGCCGGATGCGAAGTGCCGGCAGGTTTGACGGCTGTACAGGCGGAGGCCGTCAGCTGCACACCAGCGCAGGCAGAGCCCCAGATCGCAGCAGAGCCCTCAGTAGCTGCGTCGGATGAGAGCATCATCAATGAAGCACTGACTCGGCAGGCTTTCATCTTCGATCAGGCGGATGAGAACGTAGAAGCGAGGAAGTTCGCTGAAGGTGACCTCAATGGCGACGGTGTCAGCGACAAGGCCGTGCTGTTCGTACTGGAGGCGACCAATGGTGGTAACGCCTACGCCACGCATCTGGCTGTCTTTGTAAGAGAGGCTGGCGCATTGGCATATGCCGACTCACTGCCGGTGTCTGGGTACGGTGAGGGCGTTCAGGATTTCGGGGTCCAAGAAGGAGCGGTTGCGATGAAGATCCTAGTACAGGGACCTGACGATGCCACCTGCTGTCCCTCAGTGGAGAAGAATGTGAGCTACGTTCTTCAAAGAGGGAAGTTGATTGAGGCTAAGCCTGTCAGTGCAGCCTACTGATTCAACTGATGCTCGGAGCGTGATGAGTAGTTTCTTACTCCTATGTGCATAAGGTATGAGAGAAGCCGGCCACTAGTACTTACACAATCCTCAGCCAACGACATGCACTAGATGCAATAGAAGGGAGGGGGGAATGCAGAGCGCGCACTTACCGTTTCTCAAAATCCATCAGGCTGAGCAGTTTTCAAGCCACCCCATGGAGGCCAGTGACCAACGTCACTGGCCTTTCTTCGTTCCAGACAATGAGGGTCACCGTGTCAACATTTCATCTAGAGGTAAAGACTGGCGCCAAGGGCAGAGCCGTAGGGCATAGCGCCTATATCTGTCGCGAAGGACGGTATCGGTCACGGGAGGACTTGGTCGACGTAGGGTGCGGGAACCTACCTTCTTGGGCAGAGGGAAGTGCTCGAGCGTTCTGGGCCGCAGCGGATGCACATGAGCGCATGAATGGTGTCGCGTACAGGGAGTTCATCGTTGCGCTTCCAAACGAGCTCGTCGGCAGCCGGTCGAGAGAGCCGGTGCAGGATCTCATTCACTTCCTGGCGGGAACGAAGACCTACGAGTACGCGGTGCATGCACCCGAGGCGTCCCTCGAAGGAGGAATGAATATGCACCTGCATCTGATGGTGTCAGATCGCATGCCGGATGGGTTCCAACGATCCGCCCCGCAGATGTTCCGGAGGTACAACTCCTATAGGCCTGAAACAGGCGGATGCAGGAAGGATGCGTGCGGCAGAACGAGCGTGCAGGTAAGTGAAAGTTTGATTGAAACTCGCCAAATGGTTGCGAGCATCATTAACGAACACTTGCAGCGCAATGGCATTACGGAGCGTGTTGATCACCGGACATTGAAGGAACAGGGGGTTGGACGCAGGGCGGAGCGTCATCTGGGGGCGTTCCGTATCCGGGGCATGTCGGAGAACGAGCGGTCGGCCTACGTGGATGCCCGGCAAGCCATGCGGGGGTAAAGGGCGCTTTGACCTAGGCCGGACCATGAACCTGAAAACCGAGCGATTTCGCCCCAATTGGGGCATTGTCGCATCGTGTGCATGTGCTTCCGGTCTAAAAAGGCCGGGGCCGCTCCCTTCTGGTGGTCACCAGAACAGAGAAAGGCCGCTCCTCTCGGAGCGGCCTTTCTTGTGGGCACGACTGGGGTCAGAGCGCGTTAGGGCGACCAAAGACGGACGGATTGAACTCGATAACCAGCTTGCCGGAGCGGCCGTAGCGGCGTTCAGGAACCACGCGAATAGCATTGTCCTCGACCAGCAGGTCCAGTGCGGCCGCAAAGCGTGCCTGATGGCGAACAGGCCCGCACTTACGAACTTCATTGCGGTAGGCCCAGTTACGACCACCGATCCAATACTTCCTGTGCATGTGATCCATCAAGGACCGGGCGTCCTTCTCGTCCTCCGGCAGATCATTGTGGTCGCCGAACTTCTCAACGAACTCCTCCTGGTAGAAGAGCGCGACGTTGATCGCACGCTGCAGCGTCGCGCGCTCGATCACGTCACCTTCGATTCCCTCAAAGTGATGGAAGATCCCAGCGATACGGCTGGCGATCTCCATGGTCTTCGAGGCAGCGTCACGGATGCTGTGGTAAGCGCGGCCCTCTGCGAGCTGCGGTTCGATGATGTCGTAGACCTCCTTCCACAGTGCCTTGGCATCGGTCGAGAAACGCAGCACCTTCTTGCTGTAGTTGCCATCGGCATGGCGGTGGTCGCGAGCTTCTAAGAGCGCGGTCATGCGCTTGTGGAAGGCCAGCACGTTAGCGCCGTGCGCCGGCTCCTCGTCGGTCAGCTCCTTGGCAGCACGGTAACCCTGGGTTGACTCGGGATGGCAAAACACGAAGCGAGCAAGAAACCCGGATGCCCGTGCCGTACTGTTCTTCATCTTCAGAAAATCCTGAAACAGATCCTCCTGGATCATGAAGCTGAGCGTCAAGCGCGGATCCGTGACCTGGACTACCTCGTCAGCGCGGTCCAGCATGAGCAGCGAAGGAGCATCCCACAACTTGTTCAGGGTTGCAGAGTTGCGGAACGCGCCGCTCTTCAGGAGCGTTGCTCCCTCATCGCTAAGCATGGCGATGGACTTGCCATCACCCTGCACCGCATTGATCAAGCCCCGCTCGGTGGCGTCCTGCACAATGATGCGAGTGCATTCAGGCTTCACGGGTTCGGCTGCCTTGTGCACGGCAAAGCGCTGGCGCAACTCGGTGGTGTCACCATCCTTTGCGATGGTGCTCGTAATCAAGCGATTGATCGCCTTGCTCTCGATCTCCCAGAAGCCGTGATCGACTTCGTACTGCTCCATCGCGGCCTTGTACACATTGGCGAACGACAATTCATAGTCGTAGATCGGCTTCATAACCAGCTTGTCCGTGGCCGTCTTGCGCTCGCCGGATTCCGCGACAGTCGCCAGATAAAGCGCACAGGGCGTTGTTGCGCCATAAGGCAGCATGACATCGACGTCGGACTGGCATGCGATTGACATGCCGGTCAGGAACGACGTTGCAACCAGGGCATCCGGTGCCTGGATGGTCTCCATGGTTTCCTCAATGGCCAGTGCAACCGGCTTGTAAAACTCTTTCACCGGGAACGCGAAGGTGGGGATGCGCTTGTTCATTAGAGTGCCTTGTCGGTGCTGGAGGTGGAGGTGGTGGCGGCCTGCGCTGCCATGAGTTCCTTGAAACGGGCGGGGTGCAACTTCAGGCCCTGGGTCTCCAGCACCTCCAAGATTGCCTTCTGGCTCACCTGCTTGTTCAGCAGTTCCACGATGGTCGGGTACAGCAATGCAAACAGCTGGGCTTTCTGATGCTGCTGCTTGGGCTGCAGTGCCTTGAGTGCATCCGTGCAGCGGCTGGCCTGGTCCAGCAGGCGGTCGTCGGCATGCATGACGGTATTGTTGTCGGAATTCATCTGCCTTCCCCTTACCGTGCCGGCTGCGCGGCAGCGCAGGCCAAGACATAAGCCATAACTTCCGAGCGCCACCACGCAGTAGGCGAACGGTCGGAGGTGCCGAGCTTGAAAGGCTTCGGAGCGCGGGCGTCGTACGCCGGCAGGCGCGCATTGAGGCGGGCATACCAGGTGCTCTTGGACAGGCCGACGATCGACAGCACCTCGGGCAGGCGGATCGCCTGGTCCAGCACAGGGCTGCGCTGGAACGTCTGGAGGATGGCCTCCAGACGTTCGATGGTTTCGCTGCTGATAGGCAGCGTGTTGGCGCTGGCTGCGGCGAGGTTGGCTTCCTTAGTACGGGAAGCGGCGGGGCAGCTGCTAGTAGCAGTTGTAGCGTTGTGCAACACGGGTTTCTCCTTGGTTGACCGCGGTGTTTTGCGGGGTGCAGGGAGAATGACCTTTAGTGCCAATTTCGAGAATTTACCCGCCGGCGGGGTTCTTTACTTGATTCTTACTATCTGATAGGCCGTATGTTTTGGTCCGCTCATGTAGCTCTTTGAATGCCTTCCTGAACCCGGAACTCTCTCGAATGCCTTGCTTCTTCTTTGTCAGCGCCATGAGCATGTTGTGCATGCGTTCGCTCACGGATGTAGCGGCGGCGCTGCCTTTATTGTTCCAGTTCTTGTAAGCAGCAACTGCTTCGGAGTACTTAGGATCGAGCGCGATCAGATCCGCGATGACGGCGCATAACTCATCGGCAATACTGATATTTCTGGAGACTTTGTAGGAATTGACTACTTCCACTGCTATGGCGACGATTGCATCTCTAGGAGCAGTGTCTATTCCCTTTTTGCCTCTTGCCCGCTGTGCTTCTGCTTCGGTGATTGGCGAGTAGGTCGTACCGAGGTAGAAGTTTCCCTCTAGAAGCGCGTGTAGTGCCCGAGCTTCATCCGAAGCGTTGTAGGCATTCCTTGCTTCAATCCAGAAGGCGATGGCAATCTCAAGCGCATCGTCCACATCGATGGTGGCTTTGGGCTTGAGCGTGTCGCGCTGTAGTTGAAGGTGCTGCAACTTCGAGTACGCGACTTGTCTGTAGTATGCCCCTTCTCCTTCGATACGGGAGAGCTGAACGCCCGCCCATGCCTCAGCGATCTGGTTATCGAGGTCGGCGAACGCTTTAGAGTTCTTGAGGATCTTCCGGACCTTCCAGTTTGCATGGTCGGTAGCGTTGCCGTGCTTCGTTAGCTGCTTGCATGCTCTTTCCCATAGCTCTGAGAAAGGGCAAGGATCGAATTTTCTGTTCTCATGCGCGCTTCGGATTCTGGCGAGTAAGCGCTCGAACAACAGGGCGGTCGTGGGCAGTCTTTCGCCGCTGTCATAGGTTCCAGTTGGATGACGGTTGCATGGCCTCGGTGATGTTGGAACCAGTGGTTGGTCCGAGGGGTACATTCGCCAAGCGGCCGATGTCTTGGGGGAAAGGGTGCTCTCTAGGTCTTTTATTGGCATAGACTCTTCCTTGACTGAATTACTGCTCTGTACTGATATGCGCAGTCGGTGCATCAGCGCGGCCTTCGCGCTGATTCGGGTCCTAATGTAGCGACTAGGACGCCACTGAAAGCTCGTCATTATTGGGGATTGACGGTGCCACTATTCTTGCTCTAGTTATCGACGACTGTTGCGGCTCTGCCCCATGTGTCGGAGTTTCGGTGCAATGACTTCATGTTGAAGGCACCGCAGATTTGGTGGAAAGTCGTTGCTTGAACAGACACGACAAGTGCTCATTATGCCGGGCCAGCATTATCGGCTTCATAGGAGTCAGTGGAGCAGTTGACCCACCCCCAGAAAACTGGGGCAGGCTAAGGTAGAGACGTCGGCAGCATTGGGCCCCGTGACGAACGAGGATTCAGGCATGAAGAAGTCGCGCTTCACCGAGGAGCAAATTGCCTACGCGCTGAAGCAGGCGGAGCTGGGAACGGCAGTGGGCGAGATCCGCAGGAGGCCGGGTATTTCCGAGGCCACCTTCTACGTATGGCGGAAGAAGTACGGCGGGCTTGGGCCTTCATAGTTGAAACGTTTAAGGCTGCTGGAAGAGGAAAGGCCATGTTGCAGGAGTTGGTCGCCAAAAAAGCACTGAGGCCTACCCAGTGACGAACCTGGGTTGGGCGGTTACAAGAGCGCTTTGGGGTCAGCATGCGACGGACATTGCAGATGGTGACGAAGTCGTATTTCAGCTATTCGTACAAGGGCAAGGCAAGGGACAGCCAGGCGGTACGAATGCGTATGCGTGAGATCACCTCAACTCGGGTGCACTACGGTTGCGAGCGCGTGTTCGTGGTTCTGCGCCGAGAAGGCTGGCTTGACAATCACAAACGGATCCACCGGATTTACAAGGAGGAAGGCCTTTCTTTAAGGCATTGCCGGCCTCAGCGCAGTAGAAGTGCACGCCGGCGTCAGCCGATAAAAGTAGCTGTTGCTCCCAATGCACTTTGGGGGATGGACTTCGTCAGCGACGCACTGTTTGACGGTCGCCGTTTCCGGATGCTGACCGTGGTTGATCATTTCACGCACGAGTGTCTGGCCATCGTCGTGGATCAGTCGCTACGTGGCGAACAGGTAGCCGAGGCAATGACAAGGCTCGCAGCCCAGCGAGGATCGCCAGGCGTAATAAAGGTAGACAACGGTAGCGAGTTCGCCGGAAAGGTAATGGATCGTTGGGCATATGAGAACGCCGTCGAGCTGGATTTTTCACGACGCGGCACGCCGACAGACAACGCGCTTGTAGAAAGCTTCAACGGCCGGCTTCGGCAGGAATGCCTGAATGAGCATTGGTTCTTGTCACTGGCCGACGCGCGGAGCAAGATCGAAGGGTGGCGGCGCTTCTATAACGAGGAACGTCCCCACAGTGCACTAGGATGGAAAACCCCGGAGGAATTCGCCCTGAAACACGAGCCTCAAGTGAATTCCTCTGAGCCGTGTAGCGCCGGGTTCTCCAATTCGAAATGCACCGGTAATCGGCGGCTAGCCACAGTGGTGAGTCTTCCATGCGTGATACTCATCACGGATAGAGATGTCTCACTTTTGTTTCTATTTCATGGGGTTACATAGTTTCTTCGCGCTACCCATGACGTGTCTGCCAATTCTTCGACTTGTGCTTGTCTTTCGTCCAAGGTATAGATTCGACATCTTCATTGTCCTGATTGGGCTGGGAAGCAAGACATGGATGTCGATGGTTCGCCCAATGTGGTCGTGCCTCTGCCGCTGCATGGGCCACAGCCTGACTATGGTCTGCGTGGACTGGTGCTGCTGGCACAGTTCCACGGTATAGCGGCCGACGAGCAGCAGTTAACCCATGATTTTGGCCGCGGCGGTGAGGCGTTCGACGAGAGCACCCTGCTGCTGGCGGCCAAACAGCTTGGCTTAAAGGCCAAATTCCATCTTCACCCGGCTTCCCGTATCGGGAGCACCAACCTCCCGGCACTCGCGTGGGGCATGGAGGAAGAACCGCCCTTCGTGGTGGCCAAAGTCTCGCACGATGGCACGCAGATACTGATCCACGATCTGGTCGAACGCCGTCCAAAAGCGTTGACGCGTGACGAGTTCGAAGCTCGCTATGCCGGGCGTCTGTTGCAGGTTGCCTCGCGCGCGTCAGTGCTCGGGGAGCTGGCCAAGTTCGATTTCACTTGGTTCGTCCCGGCTGTGGTCAAGTACCGCAAGCTGTTGACCGAGGTTTTCGTCGTCTCACTGTTCATACAGCTTTTCGCGCTGGTCACGCCGTTGTTCTACCAGGTGGTGATGGACAAGGTGCTGGTGCATCACGCGATGACTACCTTGCACGTCATCGCCATCGGTCTGATCGCAATGGCAGTGTTCGACGTGGTGATGAATGGCCTGCGTACGTATGTGTTCGCCCACACCACCAGCAAGATCGATGTGGAGTTGGGCGCGCGCTTGTTCCGCCATGTGCTCAACCTACCGTTGGCCTACTTCGAATCGCGGCGTGTAGGCGACACCATCGCCCGCGTGCGCGAGTTGGAGAACATCCGCCAGTTCTTGACCGGGCAGGCACTGACCTCGGTGCTTGACCTGCTGTTCACTGTGGTCTTCCTTGCGGTGATGTTCTGGTACAGCGGCTGGCTGACCTTGGTCGTGGTGCTGTCTCTCCCCGTCTATGCACTAATCTCCGGCGGCATCACGCCAGTACTGCGTAAGCGCCTGGACGAGAAGTTCGCACGCGGTGCCGACAACCAAGCTTTCCTGGTGGAAACGGTCAGTGGTATCGGCACGGTCAAGGCCACGGCGGTTTCGCCGCGCATGATCCGTACCTGGGACAACCAACTGGCCGGGTACGTGGGCGCCAGCTTCCGCGTCACCAAGATCGCAACACTGGGTCAGCAAGGCGTGCAGTTGACCCAGAAGGTGGTCAGTGTCGCCATCCTGTACTTCGGTGCCAAGCTGGTCATCGAGAACAAACTAACACTTGGCCAGTTGATCGCTTTCAACATGCTGTCAGGGCAAGTCGCCGCACCGATTATCCGGCTGGCACAGCTCTGGCAGGACTTTCAGCAAGTGGGGATCTCGGTAGAACGCCTTGGTGACATCCTCAACACCAAGACCGAAGTTCCAGGGAGTCGTTTGGCATTGCCGCCCATCCACGGGCGGGTAACTTTCGAGCGGGTTACTTTTCGGTACCGACCCGATGCTCCCGAGATTCTGCGCAGCATTGATCTGGACATTCAGGCGGGTGAGGTCATCGGCATCGTTGGTCGCTCCGGATCCGGCAAGAGCACCCTAACCAAGTTGGTGCAGCGGCTGTACGCCCCCGAGCGCGGCCGGGTATTAGTAGACGGGCAGGACCTAGCCGTGGCCGATCCGGCCTGGCTGCGCCGCCAGTTGGGCGTGGTGTTGCAGGAGAACTTCCTGTTCAACCGATCCGTCCGTGAGAACATTGCGCTGGCCGAGCCGGGCATGCCGTTGGAACGGGTTATTCGCGCCGCTAAGCTGGCCGGTGCGCACGATTTCATCATGGAACTGCCCGAGGGCTACGACACCAAGGTGGGCGAGCATGGTGCGGGGCTTTCCGGCGGCCAACGTCAACGTGTCGCCATCGCCCGTGCGCTTATCGCCGATCCCCGTATTCTGATCTTCGATGAGGCGACCAGTGCGTTGGACTACGAGTCCGAACACGCGGTCATGTCCAACATGCGCGCCATCTGCAAGGGACGCACGGTGCTCATCATTGCCCATCGCCTCTCCACCGTGCGCCATGCCAACCGCATCGTGGTGGTGGAGAAGGGGGAGATCGTCGAAGCCGGCAACCATGAAGCCCTGTTGGCGCGGCCCGATGGCTATTACGCACATCTGCACCGCCTGCAACAAGGAGGTACGGCTTCATGAGGCATGTCTTGCAAGGCGCGGGGGACTTCCTACGACGTTACACCGCGATCTTTCGTGCCGTATGGTCGGAGCGGAAGTCACTGGATTCACCGTCACGCACACAGGACGAAATCGCCTTTCTGCCAGCACACCTGGAACTGACGGAAACCCCAGTTTCCCCTGCGGCACGCTGGACTCTGCGCATCATTGCCAGCTTCTTTTGTATTGCGCTGCTGTGGGCATGTATCGGCAAGGTAGACGTGGTGGCCGTCGCCCCCGGCAAGACTGTCGTGGGGGGGCGAACCAAGGTGATCCAGTCGATGGAAACAGCCGTGGTCCGCCGCATCTTGGTCCGCGACGGTCAAGTCGTGAAACGGGGGGAAGTTCTGGTCGAACTGGATGCCACGGCCACCGGTGCAGATGCCCAGCAGGCAGACGATGCACTGGTTGCGGCAAAGCTGGCCGAATTGCGCCAAACCGCCATGATGCAATCGCTGGACACCGGCATGCTGCCGGTTCTACCGGATGACCCGTCTGTACCTTCTCCGCGCTTGCGAGCAGCGGGGGACTTGGCCAACAGTGAGTTTGCCGAATATCAGGCAAGGCGCCAGAACTTGCTTGCGGCCATAGCCCAGCGTGAAGCACAAGCCAACACCGTACGCTCACAGATCGGACCGATGGAGCAGAGTCTGGCTATCTCGCGCGAGCGGGTAGCCGACTTAAAGCGACTACTGGGTGGGCAATACGTCAGCCGTCATGAATACCTCGCCCGTCAGCAGGAAATGGTCGAGTTAGAGCGAGCACTGGCTGCCCAAAAGGCTACTTTGCTGGAAACTCGCTCTGCCTTGGTGGGTGCACGCGAAGAGTTGCGTGTGCTGGAAGCTGACACTCGGCAGCAGACCCACGATGGGTTGCGACAGGCCCGTGAGCAGGTTGAACAGTACGCGCCTCAGGTGGCTAAGGCCAAACAGCGCGATCAACTGATGAACCTGCGTGCACCGGTGGATGGCACGGTACAGCAGTTAGTCATCCACACAGCAGGCGGTGTTGTGACGCCAGCTCAGGCTCTGATGGCGGTAGTACCGAATCAGGAATCGCTGGAAGTGGAGGCAACGATATTGAATAAGGACATTGGCTTCATCAAGCGGGGGCAACCGGTGACACTCAAGGTGGAAAGCTTCCCTTACACCCGCTATGGCTATCTAGAAGGCATCGTGGAAACGGTCTCACACGATGCCGCGCAGGACGAAAACCTTGGACTAGTCTTTCCGGCACGGATCAAGCTGGCAGATGCGGGTCTGGTGATTGACGGCGTCGAAGCAACGCTGACGCCGGGCATGACTCTGAGCGCGGAGATCAAGACCGGCAAGCGGCGGGTGATCGATTACCTGCTTAGTCCTCTAAAACGGCATGGTGTTGAGGCAATGCGAGAACGATGAGCGAAGCGGTTGCAGGCGCTATTCGCTACAAGCTAATTCCTTGCCGCTTAGCTGTGGGATTGGCGAAATCTAGTATTTCTAATATTGATAATCGGGAGAGTTGGTGAAATTTCCTTACTTAAACATAGCGATCTGGTGGCAGAGTGTTGCCGCTATTTCAATTTTTCTTTCTGGTTGTGGGGGGCGTATGAGTGAAGAAGTAAACCTTAATGAGCCCGTTAGGTATATGCTTGCGGGAAAGAAATATGAGGTTCCTCTCGGATATCACTATGATGATTTCTTGAAGAGGAAAAATAGGTGGCCAAATCCAAAGGATGAATTCACTGAGGCGGGGGGTATATCCATAACTGGTTTGATCCCGGGGGTAAGGCCGTATGATGAGTCGGTTCGGGCGGAGTTTGAGCGGCTTGGGCACGGCAACAAGATATCAATAATAATAAGCCCAAGAATTAGCTTATACCCAAGCGATGAGTATGTTCAGCGCATGAGGGGTATGAATAGGTTAGACCTTCTTCCCAGTGATCTGAATGGACTTGCGCACTACTGGGATAACCAAGGAGCGAGCGACAAAAGTAAGGGCGCTGACCTCTATATCAAGGAGGGCGATGGCGAGTATTTCAGGTTGCAATGTCCGCGGGTAGGGGGTCCCTCTCCTTCATGCACCGTCATGACGGTAACCAATAGCGGTTTGCAGGTCGAGTATGTTTTTTCCATTTCTCATCTGAGGTCGTGGAGGGAGATAGATGATGATGTCGCTAAGTCAATTGAAAGTTTTATGGTCAAGTGATCACGTAAAGTAATCATTGCATATAGGGGATGGATCATGGCGATTCCGGCTCACAATCTGAATAGTGCGCAACTGAGTACCTTGAGGTCGCTTCAGCAGCAAGGAAACTATGCGGAGGCTTGGCGGCAGCTGTCGAAGTGGGGTGATACATACGCTGACGACGCAGCCAATGTGACTGGGGCGCCCTCTGATTTTTATGGGGAATTCATGAATGAGATGGTCCGCCAGCACTGGGAAAATACCGCTGGCGAATCGGCTTACAGCCAATACTTCGATAGCGTTGCGTCGATGCATCTCAATAATTACCTGACGGTAATGGAAAATACTGGTGGATGGCCCACGTCGGAACAAATTGAAGGTAGCTATCGACAATCCGTCGAATTTTACGGGCTACCACCTTCGACCGCTTTTGATGGTGTTTTTACACAATCTGTCGGCACAGTAACGGGTGGGGATTATGATTGGCCACATGCGCTAGATATGGATCCGGATAGAATCGTTCCTTCCGATGTTTTTGATGACATTGGATTCGTTGAGGCATCACAGACACTGGCCGAGACGATATATGACACGATTGCCGAATTCGTGAAGCGAGGGTGGGAGTGGGCCCAGGAGGTTATTAAGTATGCCACGGATGCAGTTTTGGATTTGCTGGATGATGTGCGTCGAGCTGCACTAGAAAAGCTTAGGGAGTTAACTGATTCGATAAGAGATACCATCGAGGACGTATACGACTCGGTTCGCGATTTGTTCGACAATGCAAAAAAGTTCATTCCGCGCAGAGATCCGCTTGTGCTGGACCTGGACGGGGACGGCATCGAAACCGTAGCTGCAACAGGGGCTATTCTCTTCGATCATGATGGTGATGGAATAAGAAGCGGCACGGGTTGGATCGCTCGCGATGACGGCATGTTAGTGCTCGATCGCAACGGCAATGGATTGATAGACAACGGTGGTGAGTTGTTCGGTGCAGACACCGTTTTGTCTGACGATAGTAAGGCCGCTTCAGGTTTTGCTGCGCTGGCGGACTTGGACAGTAACGAAGACGGCGTCTTTGACGCTGGCGACTCTGAGTTCGCTGACGTCCGGGTTTGGAGGGATCTGAATCAGGACGGCATTTCTCAAGCGGGAGAGCTATTCACGCTTGACCAACTAGGCATCGCGTCCATTAACTTGACGCCCTCCACAACGGTCGATCTAGACCTAGGCAATGGGAATGTGGTCGATAACCGCGGAACGTTCACCCGCGCAGATGGTACGACTGGTTTGGCGGGTGATCTGTTGCTGGCAATGAGCCACTTTTTCAGCGACTTCACTGGGGCGCTGGAACCCGTAGCTGTGACAGATGAAGCTAAGCGGATTCCTGGCCTGAAGGGCAGTGGGGCCGTTCGCGACTTGGTGGAAGCTGGGAGTCTGTCTGGCAACCTCCTCTCTGCAGTTGAAGCATTGGAGATCGGGGTTTCTCGCAATGCCATGCGGGACCAACTCGATACGATCGTTTCGTTGTGGGCTGGCACTTCTACTATGCAGAGCAGCGAGGAGGTGCTGGAGGCCTCCGGCTCAGTCGCGCGAACTATTTACTACCACGGCGCAATTCCAGCAACTGTAATCGATCAAGGTGAAGTGGCGGTCGAAGCGTGGAAGCAGCAGCAGCACGCCGATCTGGCACCCATTATTGCCATTATCGAGAAGTTTAACGGCTCCAGCCTTATCAGCTTCCAGAGCGATCGTGTATCTACCGGCGGTAATACCTATCTCTGGAAGACCGTGGCTCACGCAGGTGGCAGCACGGAACAGATGATGAGTATCGTACTCCAGCAGGAGCAGATCAGTGCGCTGTTGGAGGCTTATGCCGATCTCAAGGAGTCCGTCTATGCGAGACTGGTGCTGGGTACCCGACTAGGTGCCTATATGGACAGTCTTAATTTACAGCTCGCCGATGGTGAACTGCAGGTCGATTTTTCGGCTTTCACTGCCATGTTGAACGGCAAGCGACAGATTAACTTGGGCGAGGCTCTCCAGGACCTAGTTGATCTCTATCGTTATGGAGGAAACCTTCTTGGTTCGGCGGGCTGGAATGGTGCCGAAGTTCTCGCCAGCTGGATCTCCGATGCCGTAACGACTCACGAAGGACTACAGGCGCTGGCGTTTGCGGGCATCGATCTGGCAACGGGGAGCCTGACTGGCACCAGCGGAAATGACGTGCTGTGGGGCAATGGGAGTGGCAATGCCCTGCGAGGAGGTGCTGGCGGTGATCTATTGATAGGTAATGCTGGCAACGATTCACTTTCAGGTGAGAGCGGGCGAGACATCCTCCTGGGCGGTCTTGGCTCCGACACACTCAACGGTGGGGCGGGTGATGACCGTCTTATCGGTGGATTGGGTAACGACAACCTGACTGGTGGTGATGGCTCGGACGTCTACGTTTACGAACTGGGCGACGGTCAGGATACGATCAACAACTACGATGTCAGCGCAGGCAGGTTCGATGTTCTTTTGCTAGGTGACGGTATTAGCCCGAATGGCGTTACCGCGACGCGCCTAAGCAACAATCTGATCCTGTCCATCAATGGGACCACTGACCGGATTACGGTCAGCAACTACTTTACATCCGATGGTGCGGGCGGGTATCAACTCGATCAGATCCGTTTCGCGGATGGTACCGTTTGGACGGTCGACGTCCTCAAGCCGATGGTGCAGATACCAACGGAAGGAAATGACAATCTGTATGGGTACGCTGGCAATGACACGCTGGCAGGGCTCGCGGGCAATGACAATGTTTTCGGAAACGGCGGTGACGATATTTTAGAAGGCGGCCTCGGCAACGATAGCTTGTTCGGAGGTGCCGGATCGGACACCTATGTCTTCAATGCCGGTGATGGTCTGGACACAATCGACAATTACGATACCAGCATCGGCCGTTTCGATGTGTTGCAGTTTGGCGAAGACATCGAGGCAGCGAACGTCACCGTGCGCCGCTCAGGCACGAATCTGGTGCTGACGTTTGCCGGCAGTAACGACAAGGTGACGATCAGCAATTACTTCAATGGCGACGCCGGCGGCGGTTACCAGTTGGACGAAATCCGGTTCGCCGACGGCACAGCGTGGAACGTGGCGGACATCAAAGCGGCGGTGCTGGTACCCACGGAAAACGCGGATAACCTGTATGGGTATGCCAGCGATGACACCATCGCTGCGCTTGCTGGCAACGACACGGTGTACGGCTATGGTGGTAATGACCGTCTCATTGGTGGCTTGGGCAACGACACGTTGGATGGCGGAGAAGGGTCGGATATTTACGTATTCAACCTTGGTGATGGCCAAGACACTATCCAGAACTACGACGCCTCTGCCAGCCGCGTGGATGCCATTGAGTTCGGCGTGGGTATCGAGCCAGAAAACGTTCTGGCCCGACGTGATGGCCAGAGTCTGGTGCTGACCATCAATGGCACCGATGACAAGATAACGATATCCAATTACTTCTTACAGGATGCGGCCAGCCATTACAGGCTTGAAGAAGTCCGGTTCGCCGATGGCACGGCCTGGAATATCGAGCTGGTTAAGGCCCTGGTACAGGTGCCGACCGAAGGGGCCGACAAGATTTACGGCTACGAGATCAACGACACCCTGACCGGCGCAGGCGGAAACGACACGCTTTATGGTAACGGCGGCAATGACGTGCTGACAGGTGGTGCGGGCAACGATGCACTGGATGGCGGTACTGGCTCGGATACCTACCTTTTCGACGTGGGTGATGGACAGGACACGATCAACAATTACGATTCCGGTAATGGCCGGGTTGATGTGCTTTTGTTCGGCCCAAACGTCGACCCAGCTAATGTCACGGTTCGGCGTATCAATAATCATCTGGTGCTGACGATCAATGGCACCGATGACAAGGTGACGATCTCCAATTACTTCAACTCGGATGCCGCGGGCGGCTATCAGCTTGACGAAATCCGGTTCGCTGGAGCGCTCGGTACGGTCTGGGACTTGAATACCATCAAGACACTGGTACTGGTCTCCACTAGCGGCAACGACACCTTGCAAGGGTATGCATCCGATGACGTAATTGCCGGTGGCGTGGGCAGTGACACCATTTACGGCAACGCCGGCAATGATGTGCTGGAAGGTGAATCCGGCAACGACATACTGTCTGGTGGAGACGGAAATGATTCGCTGCTAGGCGGAGAAGGCGATGATTCGCTCAATGGTGATGCCGGTGATGATGCGCTTCACGGTGGTGTGGGTAACGACAATCTGAGCGGCGGTGCCGGTTCGGACACGTATCTTTTCAATGCTGGTGATGGCCAGGACACCATCGGCAACTACGATGTCGGTGATGGTCGCGTCGATGTGCTTTTGTTTGGCCAGACCATCGATCCAGCCAACGTCACGGTTCGGCGCATCAACAACCATTTGGTGCTGACGATCAATGGCACTGATGACAAGGTGACGATCTCCAATTACTTCATCTCGGATGCCGCGGGCGGTTATCAGCTTGATGAAATCCGGTTTGCCGGAGTGCCCGATACAGTCTGGGACGTGAGTGCCATCAAGGCATTGGTGATGGCACCCACCAGCGGCAATGACACATTGCAAGGCTATGCTTCGGATGACGTGATTGCTGGTGGCGCGGGCAATGACACCATTTCCGGCAATGCCGGCAACGATGTGCTGAAGGGTGAAGCCGGCAACGACACACTGTCCGGTGGAGAAGGAAATGATTCGCTGTTGGGCAGTGAAGGTGACGATACGCTCAAGGGCGATGCCGGAGATGACGTGCTTCACGGCGGCGCGGGCAATGACAACCTCAACGGCGGCATCGGCTCGGATACCTACCTCTTCAATGTGGGGGATGGTCGAGACACCATCGGCAACTACGATGCCGGTGATGGTCGTGTCGATGTGTTGCAATTCGGACAAGGCATCCTGCCGGCAGACGTGTTCGCACGCCGAATCAACGACGATTTGGTGCTGACTTTTACGGGTAGCGAAGACAAGGTCACGGTTACCAGTTACTTTGCAAACGATGCCGCTGGAAATTACCAGCTTGACCAAGTCCGCTTTGCCGACGATACGGTTTGGGATGTGGAAGCGGTCAAGGCGCTGGTGCTGTTGCCAACCTCAGGAAAAGACACGCTTTTGGGTTATGCCAGCGACGATACCATCATCGGTGGCGAGGGCGACGACACCCTGGATGGCAATGCTGGCAACGACACCTTGCAAGGTCAGGATGGCAACGACACGATCTTCGGCGGCTTAGGCAATGACACGATCAGCGGTGGTGTTGGCATCGACACGCTTCAAGGTGATGAGGGTGACGACGTGCTGGATGGCGGTGTTGGCAGCGACATCCTGCGAGGCGGTGCCGGTGATGACAATTTGATCGGCGGGCTGGGCAACGACCAACTTGAAGGTGGTGAGGGCGATGACCACTACCACTTCGCGGCTGGCGATGGTCAGGACATCCTCAATGACACCCACGGCCTGAGCACGATTCATCTGTCGGGCGTGCCGGCAGGCGATGTTTACTTACGTCGTGATGGTACGGCGTTGCTGTTGTGCTTCGTGGGGTCTTCGACTGACCAGATTCGTTTGGTCAGCTTCTTCGATGCGAACACCCAGTTGGCCTTGCGCGGCTTGGTCATCGACATTGGTGATGGGGCGCCATGGGTATTGGATGCAGCAGCCGTTGATGCAAAAACATTGCTGGGCACCTTGCTGGATGACGTGATCGACGGCAATACGCTGGACAACACCATCAATGGGCAGGCTGGCAATGACACCATCCGGGCCGGTAGCGGGGCAGACATGCTGGATGGCGGCGTGGGCGATGATGCGCTGTACGGTCAGGACGGCGACGACATCCTGATCGGTGCCCAGGGCAATGACTTGCTCGATGGCGGTACCGGTGCCGACCAGCTTTCCGGTGGTGCCGGCGACGACATCTATGTGGTCGATGACGCCGGCGACGTGGTGGGGGAAGTGGCTGATGGCGGCATTGACCTGGTGCGCAGCAGCGTCAGTTTCGCCCTGCCCGACCACGTCGAGAAGATTGAGCTGACCGGAACTGCAGACATCAACGCGACCGGCAATGCCTTGGACAATACGCTTACAGGCAATGCTGGCAATAACCACTTGCAGGGATTGGATGGCAACGACACGCTCATGGGCGGTGCCGGTGAAGATTGGCTGCAAGGCGGCAACGGCAATGACGTGCTGAATGGAGGCGAGGGGGCTGATCTACTGGACGGCGGCGCAGGCAATGATGTGCTCGATGGCAGTTTCGGCATAGACCAGTTGGTCGGCGGTTCGGGTGATGACCTCTACCGCGTGGACGACAGTGCGGACGTAGTGATCGAACTGGCCGGGGAAGGCACGGATACGGTGCAGTCCAGCGCGTACAGCTACACGTTGTCGGACAACATCGAGAACTTGATATTGGTGGACTATGCCTATGAAGGCGTCGCCGGTGCCGGCAGCCAGACCTTGACCGGCAACCAGCACGGTAACCGATTGGATGGTGGGGCGGGTGCCGACAACTTGATCGGCGGCTCGGGCGATGACACCTACGTGGTGGACAATGTGGGGGATGTGGTTGTTGAGCTGGCCAATGAAGGCACCGATACGGTGGAATCCAGCATCAGTTACACCTTGGGCGAGACCCTGGAGAATCTGACGCTACTTGGCACAGCGGATCTCAATGCAACCGGCAATGCGGGCGAGAACCTGATTCGGGGCAACGCCGGCTACAACCGCATCGAAGGTGGTGCTGGGGCCGATGTGATGTATGGCGGTGCGGGCGATGACTACTACGTGGCCGTGTCTGCCGAAGACAGCGTGCACGAGTACGCAGACGAAGGCATTGACACGATCGAGCGCGTGTTCGAGACCAATCTGGTGCTGGAGGGTAACGTTGAGAATCTGATTCTGGGCAGCGGCGTGACCACCGGCAACGGCAACGCGTTGAACAACGTCATCACCGGCAACGCGGGCAATAATAGCCTGGGTGGCTGGGACGGTGACGACACGTTGTACGGTCTGGATGGAGACGACAATCTGTTCGGTGGCAACGGTGTCGACACGCTGTACGGCGGTGTGGGCAATGACTATCTCGATGGTGGTGCAGGCGTCGACCACATGGAGGGTGGAACAGGCGATGACAACTATATCGTCAACCATGCCGATGACGTGATCGTCGAAGCGGCCAACGCCGGTACGGATCAGGTGCAGGCATCGGCCTCGTATGTGTTGTCGGAAAACCTGGAGAACCTGTTCCTCACCGGCAGTGTTGCCATCAGCGGCACTGGCAATGCACTTGATAATTACATCGCTGGCAATAGCGCGGCCAACTTGATTAACGGCGGTGCAGGTAACGACACGCTAGTGGGTGGCGGCGATAATGACACCTTGATAGGTGGCACGGGCGATGACAAATACATCTTCGATGCCACGTCAGGCAGCGATGTCATCGACAACAGTGATGGTGGCTTTGACGGTGTTTTCTTCACCAATGGTATTACGCGGGAGCGGCTGTCCTTTGGTCGTGATGGGGATGATCTGGTCATCTTCATTGATGCTGCCTCGACGCCGGCAGTTCGCGTGCTTGATCACTTCCTCGGTGGCAATTCAGCAATCGACTACGTGCAGCCGGATGGCGGCTTCTACCTCACCACGGCTCAAATCAACCAGCTTGTGGCAGGGGGGAGTACTGGTGGCGAGTATGATCAAGTCATCGAGGGTACGTCTGCTGCGGAGCAATTGGTGGGCAGCTCCGGCAAGGACCTGATCAAGGGGCTGGCTGGTAATGACCAGTTGTTCGGCATGGGTGGGAACGACACTCTGCAGGGCGGCGATGGCAATGATTACCTGTCCGGTGGCAATGGCAGCGGCTCTGGTTCGGGCGATGATCGTCTGGAAGGTGGGGCTGGTGCGGATACGCTGGTTGGCGAGGATGGCGTCAACGCCCTGATCGGGGGGGCAGGCAACGACAACTACGTGTACGGCGGTGGCCAGGACACCATCGACAATACTGGTGGCGGTACCGATGGCGTGTTCTTCGACAGTGGGATCACTGCCAATGACTTGACGTTCTACCGTGATGGCGATGACCTGGTCATTACGGTGGATGGTAATGCCAGCGGGTTCGTACGTGTGACCGATCACTTCCTCGGAGGTGATATGGCACTGGACTTCGTCCAGCCATCCAGTGGCAACATGCTCAACACCGCCGCGATCAATGCATTGGCTCAATCTGGTTATCCGGGAGGTGGCGAGCCTGGCGGTGGTGATCCGGGCCCAGGTACCGGCACCCCGGGCGACGGCGTAGATGAGGGTAATGACAATGACTACGCCAACGTCGTCACCGGCACCGCAAATGGTGAACAACTGCTGGGAAGTTCCGGTCGCGACCTGATCACGGGCATGGCGGGCAACGACACGATGTTCGGATTCGGAGGCGACGACAAGCTGGTAGGTGGGGATGGCGACGATTACCTGTCCGGCGGCAACGGCAGCTACTCAGGTTCCGGCAACGACATCCTCATGGGTGGCAACGGCAATGACACACTGGTGGGCGAGGACGGCGATGACACGATGTTCGGCGGTGCTGGCGACGACAAGTATGTCTATGGCGGTGGTGCCGACGTCATTGATAACAGTGGCGGCGGCACCGATTGGTTGTTGTTCAACTCAGCCAGCAAGAGCATCAACCGCACACGTTTGAGCTTCCATCAGGATGGCGATGATCTGGTCATCATGGTGGATGGCGATGCAGGCCAGCAGGTGCGCGTGCACAAGCACTTCGATGCCAGCGGCACCTATGCAGTCGACTATGTCCAGCCCGCCGACGGCTACGGCATCTCGGCAGCCAGCATCAACGCACTGTTGACGCCTTTGCCAAGTGCACAGTCCATGATGGCCCCGATGTCGCTGACGGATGTATCCGTCATGAAGGTATTGCCTGATATGGGCAGCGTGACGGGCGTACCTATCAGCATGGAAGTACAAGGGAGCCGCATGAAGCGGAGCGGGAGTGAGGCATGGAGATATGTCCTACATCAGCTGATCGTTGACGATGAGGATGTGGTGAACTCCTCGCTTGGCATGAGTGTTCGGAGAAACGGTCATTCGCTTTTGGACTTGGCGTCACCGAGTCATCCTTCGGATCGGAGGGATCTACCGGCATCCGTTACGCCCTGGCTGCCATTGAAGTCGGATTGGGCGACCTTGCCAGGACTGAGGGACGAAGCGGCCTGGCATGCGGAGGAGCAGTTCGAGCAGCTCATACCTTTCGAAATGGATCGGCAGGGTATGACTGCGAATGTGGACATGCCAGTGCCCGTAATGCGCGAGCAGTTCATCACTCGATCTAGTGAACTACAGCAGTTGATTGATGCAATGGCGGGGTATGGCGACATTGCGCAATCCGGGCAGGAGACTTCGAGCGCCGAGACAGCATTCCTCGGTACCGAAGGCGCTGCGAACCAATCTTTCCACTTGCTTCATCGACATCAGGGAGTGTCTACCTTCCAGATGATGTAAGCGGGTGCGGAGATAGTACATTTTCGAAAACAGAAGGCCCGGGGTCACGCTCGGGCCTTTTGTTCATAATGGCTCTGGTCAGATCAATGACGAGTTGTTGTCGACTCCCCGCATTTCAATGCCAGGCTAAAATAGAGGTTTCCGTTTCGTGGTACTGGCGGAATTCGGCGGGCGTCAGCCCGCCGAGGCTGTCGTGAGGTATCTCGGTGTTGTAATCGGCCAGCCACCGCTCCGCCTGTTCGCGTACTTCTCCGAGGTT
>NZ_JBSPUF010000013.1:0-26481 GCF_056861425.1 Stenotrophomonas sp. 21LCFQ19
CAACCCCTCTCCCGCGCGCGGGAGAGGGGCTCGGATCACGTCGGTTGCTAACGCACTAGCCCCTCTCCCGCCTGCGGGAGAGGGGTTGGGGGGAGGGCAAGCTTCTAGCAAGCAAACCCAAAGCAAACCCAACAACCAAAAACAAGAAAGGCGGGCAAAGCCCGCCTTTCCAAACAGCTTTCCCCAAGAAAGCAGCATCACCCAACCGGCGGCGCCTCGGCACTGAATACCTGCGCGATCACCGCCGACAGATCGTCTTCGGTAAACGGCTTGGTGATGTACGCCTTCGCCCCCTGGCGCATGCCCCACAAGCGATCAGTGTCCTGATCCTTGGTGGTCACCAGAATCACCGGGATGTGCTGCGTGGTCGCCTCGCGCTTGAGCGTGCGCGTTGCCTGGAACCCGTTGAGGTTCGGCATCACCACGTCCATCAGCACCAGGTCCGGCAACACCTGCTTGGCAACCTCCACCCCGGAGGCGCCATCAGTCGCTGTGAAAATCTCATGCCCCAGCTTTTCCACAATGCGCTGGATGCCCATCAACTGCGATGGTGAATCGTCGACGATCAGGATACGCGCCATGTTTTTCCCCAAGTAGTGGCGGCAGTGTAGTGCTGGCGCGGCGCTGGCGTGAAGTCGCTGCCTTCACGCCGGGGAAGTTCATGTGACTGCCGTCAATCAATTCTTACGACGGTACGGCCAAAGGACTTGCCTTCCAGCATCGTGGCGAACACCTCGGGCAGGCCATCCAGGCCCACTTCGCGGGTACAGATGCGGTCCAGGTGACGCGGCTTCCAGTCGCTGCCCAGACGCTGCCAGACCTGCTCGCGGATGTCGCGGGCAGTTCCGGCCGAAGCCACGCCGAGCAGGGAGACACCGCGGATGATGAAGGGCATCACCGTCATGTCCAGCTCGCCGGAGGCAGCGAGACCGGCCGACGCCACGTTGCCATAAGGGCTGGTCTGCGCCAGCAGGCTGGTCAACATGCTGCCGCCGACGTTGTCCAGGCCACCGCCAAAGCGCGCCGATTCCATCGGCCGGGTGGTGGCCAGGGCATCGCGGCCGAGGATCTGGCTGGCACCGATGGCGGTCAGGTAGTCGGCCGCCTCGGCCTTGCCGCTGATCGCGTGCACCTCGTAGCCGGCCTGGCTGAAGATATCCACCGCCAGCGAGCCGACCCCGCCGGTAGCGCCGGTGACCGCCAGCGGGCCGTGGGCCGGGGTCTGCCGGTTGTCGGTCATGCGCAGCAGTGCCAGCGCGGCGGTGAAGCCGGCCGTGCCCAGCACCATGGCCTCGCGCAGGCTGAGCTCGGCCGGCAGCGGGATCACCCACCTGGATTCCAGGCGCACGTACTGGCTGTAGCCGCCGTCACGGGTTTCGCTCAGGCCGCAGCCGGTGGTCAGCACCTGGTCGCCTTCGCGGAAGGCCGGGTCGCTGGAAGCGACCACCTCGCCGGCCACATCAATGCCGCCAACCAGCGGGAAGCGGCGCAGGATCTTGCCCTTGCCGGTACCGGCAAGCGCATCCTTGTAGTTGACCGAGGACCAGCGGGCGCGGATCACCACCTCGCCCGGGCTCAGCTGGTCCAGGCCCACTTGTTCAGGACCGCTGCGGTAGCCCGCGTCGTCGTTGTGGATGCGGAAGGCGGTGAACGGGGCGGTATGGGACATCGGTAGGCCTGCGTCGGAACGGGGGAGTGCAACCATAACTGTTGTGAAAAGGCGGGTCTGCCCTTATTCCTATTCAGAGCAGGTGCCGGGAGGGGCCTGCACGGATACCGCGGGACCCGTCTTGGCTGGGGCTCGCACCGCCGGATCAGCTACCTGGCTCGCTGATCAGTGGGTAAAACTTTCCGTTCAGGTAGCCCCGAACCTGTTCAGAGTCTGCCTTGTTAGAATCGGGATTCGATAGATGGTCAGGTCCTCGGCGGGAGCCCCCGCAGCCTGACCCTTACAGATGGAGCATGCATGGCCTGGAATACACCCGGCGGCAACAGCGGTGGTGGTGCGGACAACAACCGCGCGCCGCGTACGCCACGTGGCGGCAATGGCGGAGGTTGGGGTGGTGGACTGCCCGGTCCGCTGCGCGACCTGTTTGATGGCGGTATCTGGCGCTGGGTGCTGGTCGCGTTGGCTCTGCTGTTGTTGTTCTCCAGCTTCCAGCTGATCGGCGAACAGCAGCGCGGTGTGGTCCTGCGCTTCGGCGAGTACTCGCGCATCCTGCAGCCGGGCCCCAACTTCAAGCTGCCGTGGCCGCTGGAATCGGTGGTCAAGGTCAATGCGACCCAGATCAAGACCTTCAGCAGCAACGTGCCGGTGCTGACCCGGGACGAGAACATCGTCAACGTATCGGTCAACGTGCAGTACCGCGTGGACGACCCGCGCGAGTACCTGTTCGGTACCGTTGATGCTGACCAGATGCTGGAACAGTCCGCGCAGAGCGCCGTGCGTGAGCAGGTTGGCCGAGCCGACCTGAATACCGTGCTGAACAACCGTGGCCCGCTGGCCGTGGTCGCCGAGCAGCGCCTGCAGGCCTCGCTGAAGACCTACAAGACCGGCCTCAGTGTGACCGGCCTGACCCTGCCCGATGCGCGTCCGCCGGAAGAAGTGAAGCCGGCCTTCGACGAGGTCAACGGTGCCCAGCAGGTCAAGGAGCGTTTGATCAACGAAGCCCAGGCTTATGCCGCCAAGGTTGTACCCGAAGCGCGCGGCCAGGCCTCGCGTGCCCGTACCACCGCCGAAGGCTACAAGCAGGCCATCGTCGCCCGCGCCGAAGGTGACGCCCGCCGCTTCACCCTGTTGCAGGGGGAGTACAAGAACGCGCCGGAAGTCACCCGCAAGCGCCTGTGGTTGGAAACAGTGCAGCAGGTGCTGGCCGAGAACCGCAAGGTCATCGGTGGCGACGGTCGCCAGCTGATCTACGTGCCGATGCCGGCCGATGCCAGCAAGACCGGCATCGCCCCGCAGCTGACCCCGGAAATGGTGGCACCGGCCTTGCCGGCGGCGACCGATAGCATTCGCAACGCGGACCGTTCGGTCTCGCGCTCGGCATCGCGTGAGGAGGCCGGCCGATGAAAAATTCAGTCGTTATCGGCGTACTCGTCGCGGTGTTGCTGGGCCTGTTGGGTTCGGTCTATGTGGTCCGCGAAGACCAGACCGCCATGGTGCTCAACCTGGGCAAGGTGGTGCGTGCCGACATCAAGCCGGGCCTGCACTTCAAGGTGCCGCTGGTTGAAACCGTGCGCGTGTTCGATCGTCGCTTCCAGGTGCTGGACACCGCCCCGGCGCGTTACTTCACTGCCGAGCAGAAGGACGTCAGCGTCGACTTCTTCGCCATTGGCCGGATCTCCGACGTGCGCGCCTACTACCGCGCTACCGGCGGCGACAGCAAGATCGTCAACGCCCGCCTCGCACCGATCATCACCGACTCGCTGCGTAACCAGATCAACTCGCGCACCTTGCAGGCGTTGGTGTCCGGTGACCGAGGTGAGCTGATTGCCGGCCAGCTGAAGTCGATCAACGAGGCGATTGCCGCCCTGGGCATGGAGATCATCGACCTGCGCATCAAGCAGATCGACCTGCCGACCGACAGCCAGGTGATTGCCGACGTCTACGAGCGCATGCGCGCCCAGCGTAAGCAGGAGGCCGCCAAGCTGCGCGCCGAGGGCGAGGAGCAGTCGCTGACCATCCGCGCCCAGGCCGACCGCGAAAGCACCGTGATCGTGGCCGAAGCCGAACGTGATGCGCAGCAGCTGCGTGGTGAGGGCGATGCCCAGGCCGCGTCGATCTACGGCAAGGCCGGTTCGGCCGATCCGTCGTTCTACGCCTTCTACCGCAGCCTGGAGGCCTACCGCGCCTCGATGACCGACGGCAACGGCGTGATCGTGCTCGACAAGAACGATCCGTTCCTGCAGTACATGAAGAGCGATCGCTGATCGCTTGACCTTTAGCCCCTCTCCCCTCGGGAGAGGGGTTGGGGTGAGGGTAAGGGGCGGGACGCCTCTGATGCCCCTTATTCGATGGGCTTCGCCCGCACCCTCATCCGCCCTACGGGCACCTTCTCCCGCGGGGAGAAGGCAATGGCGATAGCGTATGCAAGACCTCTTTTCCGCCCTCTGCCTCGTTGCCATCATCGAAGGCCTGTTCCTGTTCATCGCGCCCTTGGCGTGGAAGCGGATGGCGGCGCAGATGCTGGAACAGCCCGCTGCATCCCTGCGCGGAATGGGCGCTGCGGCGCTGCTCATCGGCTTGGCGGTCCTGTGGTGGGTCCGCCACTGAACCAAACCCTGACGTCCGTACCAACCTGTACTCGCAGGGGTGGTAGCTGTCAGACAAAACCCGGATAATCCACAAAAGCCGGTCGGGCTTACTCCTCCTGGAGTGCCCCGTTCGGCTTTTTCCGTGTATGGCCCTGGCGTTTGCCGGATGCTCCCCGATGGGGCGTCCATGATGGCGGACCGCAGCGCAGCGCACGGCCCCGTCCGCGGCCCCGATGGTCGCAGCAAACTCAGGAGTTACCCGTCATGGGTCAATCAGTTGTCGTTCTCGGCGCCCAGTGGGGCGATGAAGGCAAGGGCAAGATCGTCGATCTGCTGACCGAGGAAATCGGCGCAGTGGTTCGTTTCCAGGGTGGTCACAACGCTGGCCATACCTTGGTCATCAACGGCAAGAAGACCGTCCTGCACCTGATTCCGTCAGGCATCCTGCGCGATGACGCGCTGTGCCTGATCGGCAATGGCGTGGTGATTTCCCCGGCCGCCCTGCGCAAGGAAATCGAAGAGCTGGAAACGGCCGGCGTCGAAGTGCGTTCGCGCCTGAAGATCTCGCCGGCAGCGCCGCTGATCATGCCGTACCACATCGCCCTGGACCAGGCGCGTGAGAAGGCCGCTGGTGGCAAGGCCATCGGCACCACCGGTCGCGGCATCGGCCCGGCCTATGAAGACAAGGTTGCACGTCGCGGCATCCGCATCGCCGACCTGCACTACCCGGAACAGCTGGCTGAAAAGCTGCGTGCCGCGCTGGATTACCACAACTTCGTGCTGACCAAGTACTTGGGCGTGGAGCCGGTGGATTTCGACACCGTGTACCAGGAAGCACTGGCCTTCGGCGAATACGTCGAGCCGATGAAGTCCGACGTTGCCGGCATCTGCCATGACCTGCGCAAGCAGGGCAAGCGCGTGCTGTTCGAAGGCGCGCAGGGCGCTCTGCTCGATATCGACCACGGCACCTACCCGTACGTCACCAGCTCCAACACCACCGTCGGTGGTGCACTGGCCGGTGCCGGCGTTGGCGCCGACGCCATCGACTACGTGCTGGGTATCGCCAAGGCCTACGCGACCCGCGTTGGCGGCGGCCCGTTCCCGACCGAGCTGGACGATGAAATCGGCCAGGGCATCCGTGACCGTGGCGCCGAGTACGGCGCATCGACCGGCCGTCCGCGTCGCTGTGGCTGGATGGACATCGTCGCGCTGAAGCGCGCCGTGGCCATCAACGGTATCTCCGGCCTGTGCATCACCAAGCTCGACGTGCTCGATGGCATGGAAAAGCTGAAGGTCTGCATCGCTTATGAATACCGTGGCAAGCGTTCGGAATACGCCCCGCTGGATGCGCAGGGCTGGGAAGAATGCACCCCCGTGTACCTGGAGTTCCCGGGCTGGAGCGAAAACACCCACGGCATCACCGAGTGGGACAAGCTGCCGCCGGCCGCGCGCGCCTACCTGCGTTCGCTGGAAGAACTGGCCGGCTGCCCGGTGTCGATCGTCTCGACCGGCCCGGACCGCGACCACACCATGATCCTGCAGGATCCGTGGGGCTGATAGCCGCGCCGTGATGTAACAGCCAGCGCCCCGCGTAAGCGGGGCGTTGTCGTTGTGGGGCATTACCGACAAGCCCAAACCCGTAGTGCCGACCCATGGTCGGCAGGGGCATTACCGATAAAGCCAAACCCGTAGTGCCGACCCATGGTCGGCAGGTGCATTACCGGTAACGCCCATTGCCGACCATGGGTCGGCACTACAGGCAGCGCAGCACTGGCTAGAATGGCTGGGCACGCCCCCCGCTGCCAGCCTGACTGCCCCGATGCGTATTGACCCTGCCGAAATCGAAGCCCTGTTCGACGCCATTCCCAGCGTGCTGTTTTTCGCCAAGGACATCGATGGGCGTTACACCCACGTCAACATGACGATGATGCAGCGCTTGGGCATGAAGTCGCGCAGTGATGCGATCGGCAAGCGTGCCGACGAGTTGTATCCGGTCGGGATGAGCGAGGCCTACACCGAACAGGACGCGCGGGTGCTGGCCGGCGAAGTGATCGAGAACGTGATGGAGCTGCAGTTGTTCCCCAACCAGCAGCCGGGATGGTGCCTGACCTGCAAGCGGCCCATCGTCGAGAACGGCAAGGTTGTCGGCCTGATCGGCATCTCCCGCGATCTGGGCCAGCGCGGTGGCCTGGAGTCGCAATACGAGCCGCTGCGGCTGGCGTTGGACTACCTCAATACGCATTACGCCGAAAACGTGCGCATGCAGACCTTGTTGGATATCACCGGCTTCTCGCTGTCCAAGCTTGAGCGCTCGTTCCGCAAAGTGTTCCAGATGACCCCGCAGCAGGTGCTGACACGCCTGCGCATCCAGATCGCGCTGCATCTGCTGCACGGCGAGGACAGCGTGGCCAGCATCGGCCAGGCCTGCGGCTTCAGTGACCAGAGCGCCTTCACCCGCAAGTTCAAAGCGGAAGTCGGCATGGCACCGCGCCAGTATCGGGCGATGATCGCCGAGCGCGCGCAGCAGGAAGCCGCACGCGCGGAGCTATGACTTCCGGCGGTGTTGGGCGGCGATAGAGGGGCAGATGATGCGGAGCTGATGGGCGTCTCGCCCACGACCTTCCGTAAGGAGCTTTGATGCGCCGTTCCCTTGTTGTTGCCATTGGTATCGCCCTTTCCTGCATTGCCACACCGGCTGTATTTGCTGCCGAACCTGTAGCAGCCGGCGTGAGCAAGAACGAAACCACCACCCAGCTGCCGCGTACCGCACGTCCGGATCATTACCGGGTGGAGATCACGCCGCACCCCGCGCAGATGGGTTTCGACGGCAAAGTCAGCATCGATCTGGAAGTGCTGCAGCCCACCAGCAGCATCGTGCTGCAGGCAGCGGGCATGCGCTTCGGCAGGAGCCAGCTGCAGGCGGCCGGTGGCAGCAAGCCAATGCTAACCACGGTCAGCGTGGACGAGGCCAACCAGACCGTAAGCTTCGTCGTGGCCACGCCGCTGCGGCCGGGTCGCTACACGCTGAGCATCGACTACAGCGGCACCATCAATACCCAGGCCAATGGCCTGTTCGCGCTGGATTACCCGGTGGCTGACGGCAGCAAGAAGCGCGCGCTGTTCACCCAGTTCGAGAACTCCGATGCACGCCGCTTCCTTCCGTCCTGGGATGAGCCGGGCTTCAAGGCCACCTTCGACCTGAGCGTGACCGTACCGGAAGCGGAGATGGCGGTCAGCAACATGCCGGTGGCCAGCAGCACGTCGCTGGGCAAGGGCCTGAAGCGGGTGGTGTTCCAGACCACGCCGAAGATGTCGACCTATCTGCTGTTCTTCTCCAGCGGTGAATTCGATCGCGCCACGGTCAAGGAAGGCGGCACCGAGATCGGTGTGATCGCGCAGACCGGCAAGGTCGAGCAGGCGCAGTTCGCGCTGGAAGGCAGCGCGGAAGTGTTGCGTGAATACAACGACTACTTTGGCGTGAAGTATCCGCTGCCCAAGCTCGACAACGTCGCCGCACCTGGCGGCAGCCAGTTCTTCAGTGCAATGGAGAACTGGGGGGCGATCTTCACCTTTGAATACGCCTTGCTGCTGGACCCGGCCGTGTCCAGTGTTTCCGACAAGAAGGCGGTGTTCTCGATTGCCGCACACGAAATCGCGCATCAATGGTTCGGCAACCTGGTGACGATGGCGTGGTGGGATGACCTCTGGCTCAACGAAGGTTTCGCGTCGTGGATGGAGGCGCGCACCACCCGCAAGCTGCACCCGGAATGGGACATCAACAACGTCGATGCCGCGCATACCAGTCGCGGCGCGATGGGACGCGATGCCTACGTCACTACCCATCCGATCGTGCAGCACGTGGCAACGGTGGAGCAGGCCAGCCAGGCCTTCGACGGCATCACCTATGGCAAGGGCTCGGCGGTGATTTCCATGTTCGAGGACTACGTCGGCGCCGATGCATGGCGTGATGGCGTGCGCCGTTACATCGCTGCCCATGCTTACGGCAATGCAGTCACCGATGACCTTTGGGCCGAAATCGACAAGGCCGCTCCGGGCAAACGTTTCATGGAAGTGGCGCATGATTTCACCCTGCAACCGGGCGTGCCCTTGATTCGTGCCAGCAGCAGCTGCGTCGCTGGCAACACCCAGGTGAAGCTGGGCCAGGGCGAGTACACGATTGATCGCAAGGACAAGCAGCCGCTGCATTGGCGCGTGCCGGTGAGTCTGCGCGTGGGCAATGGTGAGGTGGTGCACACGCTGGTTGACGGTGATACCAACGTACAGCTGCCGGGATGCACTGGGCCGCTGCTGGTCAATGCCGGGCAGAAGGGCTATTACCGCACCCTGTATGCGCCGACGCAGTTCAAGGCGCTGAGCACGGGCTTCGACAAGTTGCCGGTGGTCGACCAGCTCGGTGTGATGATGGATACCAGTGCACTGGCCGCAGCCGGCCTGCAGCCCGATGCGGATCTGCTGGATCTGACGGCGAAGATCGGTGCCGATGCGCCGACCGATCTATGGGACATGGCTGCCGGCACATTGAGCGGCATCGACGGCATGTTCGACGGCGATACCGCGCGGCAGGCCGCTTTCCGCAGTTACGCACGTTCGCGTTTGTCGCCAGTGCTGCAGTCGCTGGGTTGGGACGGCAAGGACACCGACTCGGCGCAGACCAAGGAATTGCGCAGTGGATTGATCGGCACTTTGGCAGCATTGGACGATGCGCAGGTGATTGCCGAAGCGCAGCGTCGCTTTGATACCTTCCTGGCCAAGCCGGATTCGCTGTCTCCGGACCTGCGCAGCAGTGTGCTGGGTGTGGTGGCACGCAATGCCGACACGGCGACCTGGGACAAGCTGCATATGCTGGCCAAGCAGGAAACCTCGGCGATGGTGCGTGACCAGTACTACGGCCTGCTGGCCCTGCCCAAGGACAAAGCGTTGGCGCAGCGCGCATTGGACATGGCGCTGACCGATGAGCCGGGTGCGACCAATAGCGCGGGCATGATTGGTGGCGTATCGCGCGAGCATGCGGATCTTGCGTTCGATTTCGCCGTTGCCAATCGCGAGAAGGTGGACACGCTGGTCGACAGTACTTCACGTGCGCGGTATTACCCGGGCCTGGGCCGCAGTGCCGACAACCTGCAGATGGTGGACAAGATCAAGGCATTTGCCGATGCACATATCGCACCGACCTCGCGACGTGATGCGGAGACGGTGATTGCCGGGATCCAGACCAAGCTGCGGCTGCGCGCAGAGCGCAAGCCGCAGGTGGATGCCTGGTTGAAGAAGCAGGGGTACTGATCCTGGGTTTACCTCGCACGATGCTCAAAAGGCGGGCTCCCGGGGTCGCCTTCCCGCTAAAGGCCATCGGGATTCGTGGCACACTGCCTCGCCGGTCAATCAGACCGGTGCGGAGGGGGCTCCGCATCACGGGGGAGTGAACATGCATCGTCTTGCCTTGCTGGCGTTTGTCGCACTGGGGCTGTCGCCATTGGCGGCGGCGCAGTCGGCGGGCGGCTACGTTCTTTGCACCGTCACCGATACCGGCCATACACCGGCGCGCGTCTGGGCATCGCCGGTACTCGAGTTCAATGCATCGATCCTGGACATGGAGGCGGTCAATCGCGTCGCCGGCGCCTTTCATCGCCACGTGGCAGGGCTCGGCGGAGCAGGCGAGAAAAGCTGCGTGGCGATGCGCACTCGGGCCGAAGCAGAAGCCCTCCGCGAAGAACAGCACGGCCTGTGGGACAAACGCACGTTGTTCGTGAAGGTGGGCAAATGGCATGACGTGCCATGGACACTACCTGCCGACGTACTTGCCGCTGTCGGCGTCACCCAGGCCCAGCCGCATTTCTTCCGTTGTCATGCAACTGCCACCGATGTGCCGGGGCGGCTGGTTACCGCATTGACCGTGAGCAGTGGCGTCTTCGAGAAATCGGTGCCAGGCGATCGTGCCTTGGCTGCGGCGCTGGAGCAGGCTGGGACGTATCGTGAGGCGTTCAAACCGGTGGCGCAGGCCGCAGGCATCCCTGCTGAAGCTGCCTACTGTTTCGCTTACGACACCCGTGCCGAAGCGGACAGGGCCGAACAGGATTACCGCCGCTTGATTGGCGGATTCACCGCAAAATACGACGTGGTGCGCTGGGTACCGGGCGACCAGCAGGCAGTGCGGTCGCCTGCTGCAGCGACACCGGTTGCCGGCGATGCTGGCGTGCAACGTGGTCGGTTGGGCGTGCGTTTTGGTGTGGTTGGTGCCGAGCTGGCGCAGGCGGTGGGGCTGGATGCTCAGCGCGGTGTATGGGTCATCGAGGTTGCCGAGGGTAGCGCGGCCGCAGTCGGCGGAATCCGGGCAAAGGATGTGCTGCTTGAGATGGATGGGCAGGCGCTAATGAAGCCGGATGAGCTGCCGGCCATGGTCAATCGTCTTGCGCCTGGTTCAGATGTGCTTGTGCGGGTATGGCGAGCCGGGCGCGAGCAGGGCCTGAAGATCGTAATGCCGGGCCAGCCTGCCGCCGCGATTGCCGAACAGGTGGATGCGCCGACTGGCGGGGCGGAGGCCGGCAAGGGACCTGCGGCGGAGGTGCCTGCTGCGCTGTATTGCCTGGGGTCGGTACAGCGAACCAAGCCGGCGTTGCTGCTGCGCACGCCGATACGCCAGCAGCCAACGGCGGATGCGGACCCGGCGACGCTGCAGGCAACGTTGGCATCGCTGTACACAGCGGCCAAGCAGGCGTATCCGGGCAGTTGGCGCAACCAGCAGGCCTACTGCCAGGACAGCTCCAGCGTGTTCCCGGGCGAAACGATGTGCATCTCCGCCAGCCAGAAGTACATGGGCGGGCTGCAGAATGCCATGTTGTTCTGCAATGGCTCGCGCGAGCAGATCGAGGCGCGCTCGCGGGAAATGAGCAAGGCCGATGGCGGAAATGCCCGGGCTTTCGACTGGCCAGCACAGTAGGCCTGCATTTTCAGCAGGGGGATTGCAAATGAAATGGCCCGCTTGCGCGGGCCATTCCGTTTCACCGACGGTTGCCTGATCAGGCTTCCACATCTTCCTTGTACGCATCAACCGGAATGCAGGCGCACATGATGTTCTTGTCGCCGTACACGTTGTCCACGCGGGCAACCGGCGGCCAGTACTTCTGCAACTTAAGCGACGGCAGCGGGAAGGCTGCCAGCTCACGCGGGTAGGCATGCGTCCACTCGCTGGCCGACACCGCGCCTGCGGTATGCGGGGCGTGCTTCAGCGGGTTGTCCTCGCGATCCAGCTTGCCGTCTTCGATGGCCTGGATTTCCTCGCGGATCTGGATCATCGCGTCGATGAAACGGTCCAGCTCGTGCTGCGATTCGCTTTCGGTCGGCTCGACCATCAGCGTGCCGGCAACCGGGAAGCTCAGGGTCGGGGCGTGGAAGCCGAAGTCGATCAGGCGCTTGGCCATGTCCTCGGCGCCGATGCCGGAGGTCTTCTCCAGCGGACGCACGTCGAGGATGCACTCATGCGCCACCAAGCCGTTACGGCCGGTGTACAGCGTGGCGTAGTGCGGGGCCAGGCGCTTGGCGATGTAGTTGGCGTTGAGCAATGCAACCTGGGTTGCCTTGCGCAGACCGGCGGTGCCCATCAGGGTGATGTACATCCAGCTGATCGGCAGGATCGAGGCGCTGCCGAAGCTGGCGGCGCTGACCATGCCGACCGGGCCGTTGTCGCCCAGCTTGCCCGGCAGGAACGGCGCCAGATGCGACTTCACCGCGCACGGGCCAACGCCTGGGCCGCCGCCGCCGTGCGGGATGCAGAAGGTCTTGTGCAGGTTCAGGTGCGACACGTCCGAGCCCCACTTGCCGGGCTTGGCCACGCCGACCAGGGCGTTCATGTTGGCACCGTCGGTGTACACCTGGCCGCCGTGCTTGTGGATGATCTCGCAGATCTCGACCACTTCTTCCTCGAACACGCCGTGCGTGGACGGGTAGGTCATCATGATCGCGGCCAGGCGGTCGCTGTACTTCTCGGCGTTGCGGCGGATGTCTTCGACATCGACGTTGCCGTTGCTGTCGGTCTTGGTCACGACCACGGTCATGCCGCACATCTGTGCCGAGGCCGGGTTGGTGCCGTGCGCCGAGTCCGGGATCAGGCAGATGTCGCGATGGCCTTCGTTGCGTGAGCGGTGGTAGGCGCGGATCGCCAGCAGGCCAGCGTACTCGCCCTGCGCGCCGGAGTTCGGCTGCAGGCTCACTGCGTCATAGCCAGTGCATTCGACCAGCATCGCTTCCAGGCCGTCGATCAGTTCCTTGTAGCCCTGCGCCTGGTCGGCCGGTGCCAGCGGGTGGATGTTGGCGAACTCCGGCCAGGTCACCGGGATCATCTCGGCGGTGGCGTTGAGCTTCATGGTGCAGCTGCCCAGCGGGATCATAGTGCGATCCATCGCCAGGTCCTTGTCGGCCAGCGAACGCAGGTAGCGCAGCATTTCGTGCTCGCTGTGGTGCGTGTTGAACACCGGGTGGGTCAGGAACTCGCTGCTGCGTACCAGAGCCTTCGGCAGCGCGTCGGCGGTGCTGGCGTCCAGCGCGTCCACATCGACGTTGGCATCGAACAGCTGGCCCAGCGCGACGACGTCGGCGCGGGTGGCGGTTTCGTCCAGGCTGATGCCGACCGAGCCGGCGTCGATGATGCGCAGGTTGATGCCGGCGGCTTCGGACTTGGCTTTCAGCGCAGCCGAATCAACGCCGGTGATGTGCAGGGTGTCGAAGAAGTCGTTGCCGACCGCAACGCCCTTGCCACGCAGTGCGGCGGCGAGGATGGCAGCCAGGCGATGGGTGCGGCGGGCAATGCGCTGCAGGCCTTCCGGACCGTGGTAGACGGCGTACATCGAGGCCATCACGGCAAGCAGCACCTGTGCGGTACAGATGTTGGAGGTGGCCTTCTCGCGGCGGATGTGCTGCTCGCGGGTCTGCAGGGTCAGGCGGTACGCGGCCTTGCCTTCGGTATCGACCGAGACACCGATCAGGCGGCCCGGCATCGAGCGCTTGTAGGCGTCGCGGCAGGCCATGAAGGCGGCGTGCGGGCCGCCGAAACCGAACGGCACGCCGAAACGCTGGCTGTTGCCGATGGCGATGTCCGCGCCCCATTCGCCGGGGGCGGCGATCAGGGTCAGTGCCAGCAGGTCGGTGGCGACGGCGACCAGGCCCTGACGGGCGTGCACGGCCTCGACCAGCGCCTTGTAGTCGCCGATGTTGCCCAGGCTGTCCGGGTACTGCAGCAGCACGCCGAAGGTGTCGGCGCTCAGTGCGTCAGCCGGCTTGCCGATCAACAGTTCGATGCCCATCGGCTCGGCGCGGGTGCGCAGCAGTTCCAGCGTCTGCGGGTGCACGCTGTCCTGCACGAAGAACACCTTGGACTTGGACTTGGCCGAACGCTTGGCCAGGGTCATCGCTTCGGCGGCGGCGGTGGCTTCGTCCAGCAGCGAGGCGTTGGCGATCTCCATGCCGGTCAGGTCGGCGACCATGGTCTGGAAGTTGATCAGTGCTTCCATGCGGCCCTGCGAGATTTCCGCCTGGTACGGCGTGTATGCCGTGTACCACGCCGGGTTCTCGAGGATATTGCGCAGGATCACGTTCGGCGTGTGGGTGCCGTAATAGCCCTGGCCGATGAAGCTGCGCAGGACCTTGTTCTTGTCAGCGATGGCGCGGATCTTGGCCAGCGCGTCGACTTCGGTCAGCGACTCGGGCAGCGCCAGCGGCGCCGGCGACTTGATCGAACCCGGCACGATGGCGTCGGTGAGTGCTTCGAGCGAATCGTGGCCAACGGTGCGCAGCATCTGCGCGATTTCAGCGTCGTTGGGGCCGATGTGGCGGTCGACGAACGCGGAATGGTGTTCGAGTTCGCGCAGCGAAAGAGTGTTCTGGGTCATGGCTGACGTCCGGAGAAGGCATGCAGGGCAGGGGCGGTGAGCCAGGTCTGCCCGGTTACCGTCCGGGTGCCGCGCACGCGCGCCACCACAGCCGGCAAGCAAAGGCTTACCTCGCGCCCCTCTGTCCTTTTGCCTGAGAGTTTGGAAGCGACGCGACGAGGATCGTGCGCTTCGTGCACCTTCGGCGCCGGATTGAACCGGTCTCTCCAGAGTTTTGCTACGGGTGGTATCGGGCCTGAGCGATTACGGGCGTTTGCGCCTTCGGCAGCGGGGTGAACCGCTTCTCCCACCTTGTTCGTACAGCGTAGCGATTATAGCCCGGTAAAGGCCCGGGGCAGACCCGCGCAGCGGCTTGGATTACCATCTGCATCCCGGTTTCAATCCCGCGCGTTGCACGCGTACGGCCGGGCATCCCGGAACCGCTGGCTGAAGTGGGTGAATGTCCGGACAAATTGACGCATCATGGCCGCGGAGCGCCGTCGCGCCCGGTCCTGTTCATCCTGTCCCCACCCCACATCGGCCCCGCGCCGGTGCCGTTGCTGGTTATTGAAAGCCATGGAAGCAAACAAGCAGGTTTCACTGCGCCGTATCGCCATTCTGGTGGCCGGTCTGTCGATGTTCGGTCCGTTCGCGATCGATGCGGTGTTCCCCGCATTCCCGCACATGGGCGCCGATCTGGGCGCCGACAAGCTGGCCATGCAGCAGGTGATCAGCGTCTACCTGTTGGCCTATGCTCTGATGAGCCTGGTGCACGGTGCGCTGTCCGATGCGCTCGGCCGCAAGGTGGTGATCATCGGCGGGCTGGTGGTGTTCATCGCTGCCTCCGTCGGTTGTGCGCTTTCCACCGACATGGGCACCCTGCTGCTGTTCCGCTTCCTGCAAGGGCTGTCGGCCGGCGTGGGCTACATCATCGGCCGCGCGGTGATCCGTGACCTGTATGACGGTGACGATGCCCAGCGCTTGATGAGCCAGGTCTCGATGATCTTCTCCATTGCCCCGGCCATCGCCCCGATCATCGGTGGCTGGTTGCTGGGCTGGACGCAGTGGCAGGGCATCTTCTGGTTCCTGGTCGGGTTCTCGGCGCTGCTGCTGCTGATCACCTGCATCTGGCTGCCGGAAACCCACCCGCCGCATGCACGGCTCAGCCTGCACCCCAAGCGCCTGCTGCAGGACTACATCAGCATCGGCATCAACCCGCGCTTCCTGCGCCTGGCCCTGGCCGGCTCGCTGGGCTTCGGTGGCCTGTTCCTGTACATCGCCTCGGCGCCGGCCTTCGTGCTTGACCTGCTGCACATGAACGAACGCCAGTTTGCCTGGTTGTTCATCCCGACCATCGGTGGCATGGCCTTGGGCGCCTATGCCTCCGGCCGCGCGGCAGGGCGCATGGACGGTGCCCGCGCGGTGCGCATCGGCTACAGCTTCATGGCGGTGGCGGCCATCTACAACATCAGCTACAACGCCTTCGCCACCGAGATGACGGTGCCGTGGGCGGTGCTGCCGTTCACCCTGACCTCGTTTGGCGTGGCCCTGATCTTCCCGATCCTGACCCTGGCGATCCTCGACATGTACCCGCGCCAGCGCGGCACGGCCTCGTCGATGCAGGCATTCAGCACCCTGGTGACCAACGCCATCATTGCTGGCGTGCTGTCGCCGATGCTCAGCCGCAGCGGCCTGAGCCTGGCCATCGGTGCGGCCCTGTTTGGCCTGGGCAGCTGGGCGATGTGGAAGTGGGAACGCATGAGCCAGCGGGCCCAGCGTGACGAAACCGCGTCCTGACACGAATTCACCCCCGCATCGGGGACAATAGTCGCGCCGCCATCACCGGCGGCCGTTCAAAGAGTGAACAACTGATGTCGATCCAATCCAAAGGCCGCCGCGAGGCGAAGAAGAAGCTGGCCGAGCGCGCACGCAACCAGGCCGAAGCCAATCCGCCGGTAAAGGCCAAAGTGGAGCCGCATGCCGAACTGCGCGACCAGCACCGTGCATTGCTGGCCGGCATCGTCCGCCGTGATGGCGAATGGGTGCTGGGCATGGATGGCAAGATTGCCGGCGAAACCACCAGCGCCGCACGCGTGCTGGCGCTGATCATGCAGGCCGCAGAATGGCACGAGAACAACGACACGCCAGTGCGGTTGATGTATTCCGATGTGCTCAAGGACGCCGCGCATGCCGAAGCGGCGGAGCAGGGCATCGATTTCGATACCTACAAGCGCAATCTGGCCGGCGAGCTGGGCGCGGTGGGCAAGGCGGCTGCGGGCACGCACTGAGCCTGCGTACAAGCTTGATACCGACAAGGGCGCCATTGGCGCCCTTGTCGTTTGTAGCGAGCGTGGCCTGCACCCCTGTTCCTGTGGGAGCGGCGTAAGCCGCGAAGCCCGTACAGCGTCAGTGCTTTTGCATGACTGCTATCGGTGAGGCCCCTGCCGAGCATGGCTCGGCACTACAGGGGGGCGATTGGCTTGTGTGGGAGCGGCGTAAGCCGCGAAGCTCGCCGAGCGTCCGTTGCATTACATTTTTCCATCGGTGAAGTCCCTGCCGAGCATGGCTCGGCACTACCGGGGGTGTTGGTAGTTCCACAACGGCCGGAACGCGCTGCGGTGCAGCCATGCCAGGGCCGCGAGATAGCAGAAGTGGAAGGTGCCCCACGGCCAATCGTGGTTGAGGAACAGGTGGAAGATGAAGATGCCGGTGACCAGCGGTGCAAGTACGGCGATGCCGAGGGGCGCGGTGCGCTGGAACAGCAGCAGGATGCCGCCCGCCAGGCAACTACCGGCGATCAACGGATCAACAATGCCGCTATCGGTCAGCGCGGTGGTAAGTGCCTTGGCGGCGGGGGCTTCCTTGTGGTCCGGCCATGCAGTGCCGAACAACCTATAGGAGAACCAACTGGCACCAACGTAGGTGTAGAACAGGGCGAACAGCCAACGAGCAACAGCAATGATCCAGGTCATGCCAGGTACTCCTGTCGTGCCGCCGGATGGCGGATTGAACCGAGGGAAAGACCGGTTGATGCCTGACCGGCAGGGAAGCCATGTCCTCGATATCGCCGATGGTAGCGCAGCGACGCGGCCCGTAGTCCGCCCGCTTGCGGCAGCTGCCGTGCCCGCGATGCTGGGCGCGCGGCGGCAGTAAGCAGGCCGTGGATGCAGTCGGTAGCGGATGGTATGGGGACGGATATGAAAGGCTGAAATCGACGTTGTGGCTATAATCAATCGGACGACGTTCTTTTGAGCATGGAGGCACTACTGATGTCCGTAGCAGGTATTCCTGACGTATCGCTGGTCGACAACAGCGAGCAGCGCACCCCGTTGGTATTGGTGCTGGACTGTTCCGGCAGCATGGGTGGCGCGCCGATCGAGCAGTTGAATGCCGGCCTGAAGCTGCTGGAAAAGCAGCTCAAGGACGATGTGATCGCCGCCAAGCGCGTGCGCGTGCTGGTGATCGAGTACGGCGGCATGGACAGTGCCAGCGTCATTGGTGACTGGTGCGACGCGATGGATTTCACTGCGCCGCAGCTGTCGGCCAATGGCACCACGCCGACCGGCGCAGCCGTGGATCTTGCGCTGCAGGAGATCGAGGACGAGAAAGCGCGCTTCCGCAATGCCGGTGTGGCTTATACGCGGCCATGGCTGTTCCTGATGTCCGACGGCCTGCCTACCGATGCCTGGGAAGCCAGCGCCGAGCGTTGCCGCGACAGCGAGGCACAGAACCGTGTGGCCGTGTTCCCGATCGGCGTTGGTGATGCTGAGGTGGCCGTGCTCGCGCAGTTCAGCCGCAACGGCGAACGTGGCGTGAAGCGCATGCAGGGCCTGCAGTTCAAGGAACTGTTCCTGTGGCTCAGCGCCAGCATGCGGGTGGTGTCCAACTCGACACCGGGCGGCCAGGTGCAACTGCCGTCCACCGATACCTGGTCGCTGGCGCCGGTTTGACCATGGCGTGGCGCGTGGTGGCGGCTTCTGCCACCGGACGCTCGCACCTGGATCGGGGCCAGCCCTGCCAGGATGCGTTCGCTTCCACCTGCGTGGGGCCAGTGCTGGTTGCTGCGGTCTGTGACGGTGCCGGCTCGGCGTCGCATAGCGACGTGGGGGCCCAGCATGTGGCGAGTGCCGTGGTGTCCGCGGTGGCGGCCCATCCCGCACTGGGCAGCCGACCGCTGGAGCTGGGCGTGGATGTGCTGCGCGCGATCATCGAACGCGCGGTCAATGATGCGCGCGGTGAGTTGGCGATGGCCTCGGTATCGAAGGGGTTGCGGCTGGCCGACCATGCCTGCACGCTGGTCGGGGCGGTTGCGGAAGCGCGTGGCGGCTGGTTCTTCCATGTCGGCGATGGTGTCGCCGCATGTGCGTTCGCGCAGCCGCAGGCGACGGCGGTGTCGTTGCCTGCCAACGGCGAGTACGCCAACGAAACCTGGTTCGTCACCGGCGACAACTGGCAGCAGCAGCTGCGGCTGATGCGTTTCGAAGGCGATGTAGAGGCGGTCGTTTTGATGTCCGATGGCGTGCAGCCGTTCGCGATGAACCGCGATGGCAGCGAATTGTTCCAGCCGTTCATCGGCCCGGTGATCCGTTATCTGCGCGGCGTGGATGAAGCGCAGGGCAGCCAGGCCTTGCAGGCGACCCTGGCGGATCCGCGCACCGACCAGATAACCGGCGACGACAAGACGTTGCTGCTTGCATTGCCGGGCTGAGCACATGCCGGCACGCAGTGGTGAAACCATCCAGGATGCACGGCGCGCACCGCTGACGCTTGGCAGGTTGATCAAGAGCGGCGGTGCCGGCAGCGTGTTCCTGCTCAAGGAACGGCCGCTCGAGGTCGCCAAGCTCTATCACCCAAGCGTCGAAACGCGCGTCTACGAGCGCAAGCTCAAGGCCATGCTGGAGCTCAGCCCGGACCTGCCGGATGTGCAGGAAAAGGGTGTGCGCCATGTGCAGATCGCCTGGCCGACCGGGCTGCTGCACGATCGCAGTGGCCGTTTCATCGGCTTCAGCATGCCGGTGCTGGATATTGCCGCCACCAGCGACCTGGAGCATGTGCTGCAGGAGCGGCAGGCGCGCGCTGAAGGCCTGCCAACCGCGTTGGGTGCGAAGGCGGCCCTGGCCGCCAATCTGGCGGTGATGTTGGCGGCACTGCACCGTCGCCAGCATTACGTGGTGGACCTCAAACCACTCAACGTGCGTTTCTATCGCAAGTCCTTGTTCATCGCGATGCTGGACTGCGATGGCTTCAGCATCCAGGGCAAGGACGAACGCTTTCCTGCCTGGCAGGTGACCACCGATTACCTGGCGCCGGAATTCCAGCAGCGTGGGGTGAAGGCCGGGCAGGAAGAGGCACAGGATCGTTTCGCGTTGGCGGTGATGGTTTTCCAGCTGCTCAACTCGGGCCTGCATCCTTACAGCGGGCGTCCGCAGGACGCCAGCGTGCCCAGCGATCTTCCCGGGCGCATCGCGGCGAATCTCTATCCCTACGGTCGCGGCCGCGGCAACATGCGTCTGCAGCCATCACCGGTCAGTGGCCATCAGGCGTTCCCCGAGGCACTGCGGCAGATGTTCGACCGCGCTTTCTCTGACCGGCCGGGGCAACGGCCGTCGGCGGAGGAGTGGGCAAGCCTGCTGCAATCGTATGCGCGATGCAGCGCCGGCATGCTGGTGAAGTGCGGCAAGGACGCAAGCCACCAGCATTTCAGCGGCATGCCGTGCGCGGCCTGCGCGCGCAAAACCCTTCTGGCCAATAGTGCACGCGCGACCAAGGCACGGGCCACGCGCAAGACTACCAAGGCGCAGCATCAGCAGCGGCCACGTGCCACCGGCACGCGCACTGTGCAGCCAGTGCAGGGCCATGCGATGCCCGTGCAAGCTGCACATCCGGCGGCCCCCCCCGGGCTGGGCGTGCGTCTGCTGATGGCGATAGTCGGGCCCTTGCTGCTTGGCTGGGCGATCAGTTGGGGCATGCCGGCTTATCGCGGATACAAGGCGGCAGCCAACCCCAGCTGGGGTGATGCAATGATGATGGGCATGCAAGGCGGCTTGCTGCTGTTTGCGGTCCTGCTGTTCGTGGTGTTCGTGCCGGTGCTGATCCAGGGCAAGCGGCCATGAAAATCGCCATTGGATTGCTGGTCGCCCTGGTGGTCATGTTGCTGCTGGCGCCGCTGTGGGGACTGCTTGCTGCGCTGGCATTTGATGGCATCGTCTGGGTTGGAAGCCAGCTTTCCAGCGGCACGCCGCGTGACGGGATGCTGGCATTCCGTGCAGGTGTGATCCTCGGTGGCTTGGCCGCGGTGGCTTCGCTGCTGCGGGTGGCGTGGCTCGACCGCGATGTTGGTTATCTGGCCGCAGCGGTGCTGGCGATGGTGGTGTTCTCGCTGGTGCTGTTTGGTACCGGCAAGGCACCGGCGCGCAAGGTGTCTTCATCCATCATGTCGATGGACACGGTTGAGGCGGCCTCCGGGCGCAGGCCAGATGATATCGCCTGGTATTCACGCAGTGCCTACGAGCGCGACGCCGCCGAAAAAGTGGTGGAGATAGCCCGTGACGCCGCACGCGGCAACCGCGAAGAGGCCAATGCCGCCCTGCAGGAACTGCGACGGTGGTCGAACCAGCGCCAGCTTCCCCCTCGCCAGCAGCAGCGGCTGGAGTATGAGCGGGCCAAGGAGCGCTTCCTGACAGGATTCAGGGCCGCCGACGATCCGGCCAACGCCGCTGATGCACGGCGCGAGCGCGGCCTGGCGTTGGAGGCAATGTGGGCGGCGGTGCCCGAGGTGACATTCAGCGGCATGCAGTTGTTGACCCACAGGCTTGGCGAGCTGGGCACGGCATTGCGCCTGCAGGCTGCAACCGATGCTGCGGATGCGCCTGCTCCCTCACTCGATACCCGCCTGCGCGATATCGTGTCGCTGCAGGAAGCATTGCTGGGCTACCAGCCGATGACGGCTGCGTTGTGGGAGAACTACGCAGCCATCGTTGTGGATTCGGACGAGGAACTGGCATTCGGTGCGTTGGTCACTGCCGAGATGCTCACCCGCGGTGATGGCGCGGCAGGCGCCCAGCCCAGCCTGGTCCAGACGTACCACCGCATGATTCGGACCGAACTGCAGCTGCATGTGAATCGGTTGCCGGAGATCTCCGCCCAACGCCTGGCGATACTGTCGTCACGGGTAGCCGTGCTGCCTTGGGAAGAAAGCGGTGGCAGCGCGCAGGCTCCGAACCCGGATGCGCTGGCCAGCGATCGCCTGCGCGCCGAACGAGCGTTGCCCGAAGCGTTGCCCGTGGCAACAGGGCGTGGCCTGCTGGCCGAACCGCCTCCGTCGCCGCCGTCGCCCCCGAATCTGTTCGCTTCGCGGGGCGAGGTGGTGGTGGATCTGCCTGCATCGGGTTTTGCGGCCATGCATGCGCCGGTCACGCTGCCACCTTCCGGTGTGGTCAAGGAGACCTACCTGGTGCTGGCCATCGACGTGTTGAAAAGCGGCGCCATCAGCTCGGTGCTGATCGAACACAGCAGTGGTGACCCGGCATTGGATACCAGGGCGCGCAACGCCGCGCGCTATTGGCGAGCCGTCGGCAGGGTGGCTGCTGCGGGCGAGCGCCGTCGGGTGGCAGTGGTGTTCAAGCCGGCGCCGAAACAGGCCGACACCGAGCCTGCCATCGTTGAGCGCCCCGAAGGCGTTGGTGCGTCCGAGTTCCTTGGCATGCTGGTGGCGGCAAAGGCGCGATCCAACCCGGTGCGCTATCCGCGGCAGGCATTGAACGCATCGGCCGAGGGCAGGGTGCTGCTGTCGATCACGCTGTCCGGCCGCGGGCGGGTGCAGGCCGTCGACATTGCGCAGAGCAGCGGCCATGCAGCGCTCGATAAAGCGGCGCGTGATGCAGCCCTGGGTTGGCATGTGAGTCCAGGGGCTGCGACGTCGGAGGTGGACACGGTGACGCTGCAGGTGCCGGTGGAGTTTCGTGGTCCTTGAGCGCGGCATTGCAGTGGCAGGATCATCTGCTGTTTCACGTTCACCGTTGAGCTTGTCCGGTGATCGCATGCCGGAAGGAATCGCCGTGGTGGCGCAAGGGAAAATCGCGATGGCTGTCGTCCGCAACCCTGCTCAATAGTCGCGCGCTGCGTCGAACCACTGCTGCGCGAGATCATCGTTTACGCCGAGGCGCAGGGCATGCTCCGAACGGCCGAGCTGCCAGATTGCCTCGCCGAGGTCGTCGCGTTCGGAGGTTTCGATGCCCTTGAGCGTATTGAAGCGTACGCTGAAGCGGGTAAGGGCGGCCTCCGCGTCGGCAAGTGTGCGTGCAGCTGCCAATGCCGCCAAAGCGCTGTCGTACGCCTCATTGGCCAGCTTGGCCGAGCGCTTTGGCCAGGCCGAGAACGGACGGCCAAACTCGCTTTCCCACCATGCTGGCTTGCGCAACTGCGATACCGACGCATGTCCGCTCCACGGACGCTGCTGGCTGCGGGCCTTCAACTGCTGGCGCAGGTGCTTGCCTGCGGTTTCTTCGACATTGAAGGCAATGAAACCGTCCAGCGTGGGCCAGCAGCTCAGCGCTGGCAGGCCTGCCAATGACGGCATGTAGCGCAGCTGCAGGTCCTGCAGCTGTGGTTGTGCCGCAAGTGCTTCAAGGTCGACGAAGTTGCCATGCAGGCTCAGCGACTTCAGATGTTTGAAGCGTGACAGGCATTTCAGCGAGATGGGGCGAGCCATCGGCTTGTTGACCAGCATCAGGTCATGGACGCCATGCAGCTCGCCCATGTCCGGTAGCTGGAACGCAGTGGTCTCCCTGCGCGAGCCAGTTTCCGGGGCCAGCGACAGGGAGCGGGGCAGTGGTCCCTGCGCCGAGAAGCGACTGATATCGCCGGAGACACCGAGGTGGAGATTCGCTGCGATTTCCTGCCCGGGCAGGAGCAGCTGCAGCTGTGCTTCCGTCTGCCCCAGTTGAATCGCGAGGGTGCGGATGTTGGATCCGGTTGCATCGACCACGGTATCGGTGTCGAGCCCAGGCACCCAGGTCAGCTGCTCGATGGGGCGCTGATGGGCCCACTTGAAGATGCTTTGATCGTTGCCTGTGTAGTGGATCACCCGCGGCCAGGGTGAGCCGGCCGGTGTGGCGAATGGAGTGAAGACTGCCCAGTTGATCCTGAGGTCAGGGGCAACCTGGAGATCTGATTTGCCCGCAGCTGCAGTAGGTGCGATCACCAGGCTGCCTACGCCCAGCGTACGCACCAGGGTGTGGCTGCCGGGGCCGGTGAGGTCCAGCGGGTAGCTGCCGGGCCCGGTCAGTGGAGCGTCAACGCTGTTGTCTGTTGCAGTGTTTCTACTGTCCATGTTCATCCTTGGCGTGGCTGCCGTTCATCCACGTGGCTCAGACGCTCACGCCATCAACCGCCTTCGATGCTCAGGCTGCCGAGCACGGCATTGGCGTTTGCCTCAAACCCGGGATCGCGATTGTCATCGGTGTAGCGATGGTAGTAGCGCAATTCGTAGCCAACGCCTTTGGCTTGCAGGGAGCCACAGGAGAGTGCGTATTGTTCGCTCCATTGCCGTTGCCCATCCGCTGCTGGTTGTCGCGCTTCGAGCAGGAGATGGATCTTTGCGCAGCGTGGGTCTGCAGGATACTCGCTCACCTGGAGTGCGCTGATCTTGAAGCGGGGGCTGCTTGCGTAGCCTTGTTCCAGGTTGCGTTTGATGGTCCTGATGTAGCCGGATAACGGAGATATCGGTGCATCAAGCGTGGTCATATAGGCTTCGATCTTGCGGTTGTCCGAAGCGGATTCCGCATTCCAGCTGAGCGTCGTACTGGTTCCCGAACCACTCCTTGTCCAGCCTTCTTCGTCCGGCGGTGTGAATGCAAGGCCTAGCGTCCTGCTTGCATCGGTGATGCCGAGAGATATCTGCCCGGTACCCCTGCTCTCGGTCGCGAGCGCCGGGCCGGGCAGCGCCGAATGGATGGCGAGTGCGACAAGGCCTGCTGCGAGGTTCATCCGTATCTCCCGAAGGTGCCGGGTAACCATGCCATGGCATGACGAAGTGTCAAGGCGGGCGCATGGCTGATCGTGATGTGCTGGTCAGCTGTGGGTCGCATCTGGTGTCGACGCAGATGCTGCGAGCGGATAAGCAAAGGGCACCATTGCGGCGCCCTTTGCGTGCATCTTCAGTTGCAGCGCTTACGGTGCCGACGGCTGCGCCGGTGCGGCTGCTGGAGCAGCAGCCGGAGCCGCTGCCTGCCAACCACACATCTGGCCTTCGTTCTGCTGCTTCAGCCATTCCTGCAGCGGTGCGAAGTATTCCAGCATCGGGCCTGCATCGAGCTTCTCGGTGCCGGTCAGTTCCTTCAGCGTGGCCTGCCACGGCTGGCTGGAACCCTTGCTCAGCATTGCCCAGAACTTCTGCCCGGCTTCCTTGTTGCCGTAGAAGCTGCACTCGTTGAGCGGGCCGGTGTAGCCGGACGCGTCGCACAGGCCCTTGTAGAACTGGTACTGCAGGATGCGCGCCAGGAAGTAGCGCAGGTACGGGGTGTTGCCCGGCACGTGGTACTTGGCGCCGGCGTCGAAGAACTCTTCGCCGCGTGCGCTGGCCGGGGCCACGCCCTGGTACTGCGCCTTCAGTTCCCACCACTTCTGGTTGTACTGGTCCGGCTTGATCGAGCCGTCGAACACGCCCCAGCGCCAGCGGTCGATCATCAGACCGAACGGCAGGAACGACACGCCCGACATCGCCATGCGCATCTGCGCATTGATGGTGGCTTCGCGGCTTTCCTGCTGCGCGCCGACCAGGCCGATCGAGTTGAGGTACTTCGGCGTCATCGCCAGCACGATGGTGTCGCCGATGGCTTCGTGGAAGCCGTCGTTGGCACCGCCCTGGAACAACGGCGGCAGCGGGTTGTAGGCCAGGTCGTAGTAGATGTGGCCGAGCTCGTGGTAGATGGTGGTGAAGTTTTCTTCGTTCGGGGTGATGCACATCTTGGTGCGCACGTCCGGGCCCACGTCCTTGCCATCGCCGCCCATGTTCATGTCCCAGGCGCTGGCGTGGCAGACCACGTTGCGGTCCAACGGCTTGATGAACTGGGTGTTCTGCCAGTAGCTCTCCGGCAGCTTGGGCATGCCCAGCGAGACGTAGAAGTCCTGCGCACGCTCGGTCATCTGCCGGGCCGTGACCAGTTCGGCCTCACGCTGTGCCTTGAAGCGGCTTGCCGGGTCGGCGCCACCGGCCTTGGCCAGTGCGGCGCTCAGGTTGGTCTGGTACTGCTTTTCCAGCGCGGCGGTGATGTCCAGGCTGCCCGCGTTCGGGTACGGCGCGGTCATGTCCCACAGGTTGCTCCAATCCTGCTGCCACATGTTGCCGGTCAGGTGCGCGGCAATCATGCCGCCGCCGACCTCGGCCTTGTCCTTGCCGTATTCCTTGTCCAGCTTGGCGCGGGTATAGCAATGTACCTGCTCGTACAGCGGCTTGACCTGCTCCCACAGGCGGTCGGTTTCCGGGCCGACCTGGTCGGCCGGCATGTCGTAGCCGCTGCGCCACATCTGGCCGGCATCGGTATAGCCCAGTTCGCGGGCACCTTCGTTGACCAGTTCGACGAAGCGCTGGTAGTTGGCACGCGACGGCACCGCGGTGGACTGCCAGCCCTGCCAGGCATCGAGCTGCTTGTCGTAGTCACGCGAGGTGGCCAGCACCTTCTCAAGGTCGCCGAGCTGGCGGCAGTTCTTGTTGTCGCCTTCGCCCACGCAGTAGGTGCCGGCGCCGTAGTCGCCTTCCAGCTTGGTGGCGATGCCGGCCAGTTCGGCCAGCTTCTGCGGGTCGCGCGGGGCGGGCATCGAGGTCATCAGCTTGAGCAGGCTGATGGCGCGCTTGGTGTCGGCGCTCATCGGCTGGCCGTCGTACTTGTTGGCCTGCTCGATCCAGCCATTGAGCACGGTCAGCCAGCGCTCGTTGGCCTTGGCAGCAACGCGGGCCGAATCGTCATTGATGTAGGTGGACGACAGCCACTGGGCCGAAGTCATTTCCGGGTACATGGCCTTGTATTCGGCATTGACGCGGGCGATGAACTGGTCGGCGCTTTCGGCCGGTGCGGCCTGGGTGGTGGCCGGCTTGGCGGCGTCGGTGGCGGCGTCCTTTTTGCAGGCAGCCAGCGAGAGCACGGCCACGCCAACGGCGGCGGCCAGGACCAAATGACGATTCTTCACAGCAAACCCCGGTTTGTAAGTACCGGCGAAGGCTAGTGGGGCAGCGGCCGGGCCGCAAGTGGGGAAAGGGATGCACCCCTGTAGTGGGGGGGGGGGGGGGGGGGGGGGGGGGGGGGGGGGTGCGTGGGGGGCGGAGGGGCGGGCGGGGGCGGGGGGGGGG